>JBCDHK010000237.1:0-6162 GCA_038750185.1 Pseudomonadota bacterium | reverse complement strand
GCCCGAGGCGGCGCGGCTGCTCTCGCTCGCGCTTTGCCGGGGCTTGCCCGATCTCGACGCTGGGCTGCCGCCGGTGCGCCCTGCCGTTCTGAAGGACTTTGCCGCGCGCATGGGCGAGGCCATCGCCGCCGATACCGCGCTCCCAGCCACTGAGCGCTACCGCCTCGACGCGCCACCGGCCTTGCTGGCGCGCTTTGTGCGCCCCGACCGCCAGGCGATCCATCACCTCAGCGCCGAACAGATCGACATCATTGCCCGCGTCAGCCACGCCCAGTTGCTGTTTCGCCCTAAAAGACGGCCCATCCCGGCACCCGCTGCGCCGCCGCCGTCATCGCTGCCGCCGCGACAGCGTTCCACCGCCGATCCTCCGCGGCTGGAGGCCATCGAGGACGTGTTAATCCACATCGGCGATGCCAAGACCGGCAGCAGCTATATCCAGTCGGCGCTGGCCTGCTCAGTCGAGCGCCTGGCAAGCGAGGGCATCCATTATCCACTGGAGGGCAAGGACCGCGCCTCTGCTGTCCAAGGGCGGATCACTTCGGGCAACATCGCCCCCAAGGCGGGGGGATTTACCCGCCTGGTTCGGCTGTCGGCGCCTGCTGAGGGCAGCACGCGGCTTTTGCTCTCCAACGAAAACCTGTGCTTTAACCTGTTCCGCAGCGGTTTGCTCGACGAGATCGAACGCGCTTGCCCTAGGGCGCGGCTGCGCGTGCTGGCTTTTGTGCGCGATCCTGTGGACCATGCCGTCTCGCTCTATCAGCAGACCGTCAAACGCTCGGGCGCGAGCTGGGATTTCGATGCGTTTGCCGTTAAAAACTACAATGTTCCGCGCCGTTTTTCGGAGATGATGGCGACGCTGCGCGCGCGCGGCCTCGATGTGACGGTGCTCAATTATGCGCGCCATCGCGAGGGGCTGTTGGGGGTAGTCGAGACTTGGCTCGGTGTGGCGCGAGGTACGTTTGTCGAGCCGCCCGTGGCGCGAATCAACCGCTCGACCACCAATGCCGAACTGGTCTTCCAGCGCGTCTTCAACCGGTATAACGCGGCGTCTGACACGCGGGTGTTGAGCGATATGCTCTGCCACCGTCTGCCCGATCTGGAGAGCGAAGATCCGCCGATTGGCGATTGGGCGCTGCGGTTTTTCGTGGCGCGCATGCGCCAGGACGTGGCGCGCTCGAAAGTGCTGGAGGTGGTGCCAGCGGCGGAGGGTTATGCCATCGAGACCTATGCAGCCTTGCGCGCGCGGTTTCCGCGCCCGGGCGCGGTGGCGCTTGGTTTCAGCGAGGATCAGATGGATACGATTGCTCGGGTACTGGCGGCCCTGTCGCGCGAGCCGGTGCGGGGGTGATGCTGCTTTCTCCTTGCAGCTTGGTCCCCTTGCAGATCGCCTCTTGGCGTCCTGGTTTCGTGCAGCATTACCCTGGCGGGCGTTCCAGCAGCAGCGCCGAGACGTCATCGTCGAAGGGTTTGCCCCCGGCTTCTTGGGCGACGCGGGCAACGAGGGCGGGCAGGGTTTCGGCCACGGGGGTGGTGGCGAGATCGGCCAGGATCGTTGCCAGCCCTGCCTCGCCCAGCATGGAGCCGTCGGGGCGGGTGGTCTCGGTCAGCCCGTCCGAGGACAGCACCAGGCGTTCGCCTGGGGCGAGGGTGAAGGGCTCGGTCGGCATTTCGATCTCCTCGAAGATGCCAAGCGGCATGCCGCCTTGTTCGAGAAAGCGCACGGCGCCTGTGGGGGAGACCACGGCCGGTTCGGCATAGCCGCCGCGGCAGATCAGGCCCTCGCCGGTGGTGAGATCGATGCTGGCCAGGGCGGCGGTGACGTAGACGTCGGTCAGCCCGGTGCCGAGGCAGCGGGCGTTGAGGGCGTGCATGATCGCCTCGGGCGGGCGCAGGCGGTGGGCGTTGCCGTGGCGCTCGAAGGCGATGTTGGCGCTGGGGTCGCCCGGCGCGAAGAACTGGGCCAGGCGTGCGACCATGAGGGCTGCGGCGACGCCGTGGCCGGAGACGTCGATGCCATAGGCGAGGACGCGCTGTCCCTCGGCGGCGACACAGCCGACCAGATCGCCGCCGACGTGGCCCGCGGGGGTGTAGTAGGTCGCGACTTGAGCGCCGTGGCAGGTGAACAGCGGCGGCGGCAGGATTTCGCGTTGGAGCAGGGCGGCGACGGCGAGATCGCGCTCCAGGGCGTCGTGCAGGCTTTTCAGGCGGTTGAACGCGCTGGCGATCTCGGTGCGGCCTTGGCGCAGGCCTTCCTGCATGACCATGACGCGCATGCCGGCATGCAGGCGTGCGATCAGTTCGTCTTCGTTGACCGGTTTGGACAAGAAGTCGTCGGCGCCGGCTTCCAGACCCTCGAATACGGCATGGCGTTCGGCTTTGGCGGTGAGCATGACGAAATAGGTGTAGTGGTCTTCGCCCTCGGCCTCGCGCAGTGCGCGGCAAAGCTCGGGGCCGGTCAGCCCGGGCATCATCCAGTCCGAGAGCACGAGGGGGCTGGGGTTTTCGCGCAGCCAGGCCAGGGCCTCGGCGCCGTCGCCGGCTTGGCTGACGGTAAAGCCCTGTTTGGAAAGCAGCGCGGCCAAGCGCAGGCGTTGGGTGCGGCTGTCATCGACGACCAGGACGCGCCCGCGCTTGCCGGGGGGCAGGGCGCGCGAGAGGCCAAAGGGGGCTTTTTCAGCGATCAGCGGATCGGCTGCTGGCGGTTTGAGGGCGGCACTGGCTTGGATAGGGGCGGACACGGGATGGTGCTGCTCTGGTTAGTGTGTGGTCGGGACGGGATGATCGGGACGAGGAGGTTGGGACGGGGGGGCTGGAAGCAGGGGCCTCCGTGTGAAGGCCGTTGAAGGAGCATTACCGTCAGGGCTTAAAATAAGGTTTTCAGGAAGGGACCTATGAGAGTGATGAGACGGTGCACCCGCTGCCATGGCCTGTTGGGCTGCCTTCCATGACGTGGGCGGTGCAACCACGCTGCGCGCCCATCTGCTGCATGGCTGCGAGTACGCGCGCTAAAGCGATTTCAAGGGAGTTGAAAACACCGACTGACCAGGAAATCGCGATAAAACAGTAGCCTACAGCATTGTGCGTCAACCAACGTTTGCGCACAATGCTGTAGGGCATTTCGCCTGATGGCTGGTAGGCGGGATACGGTGGAGGGCTTACACCAGCGCCCGTTCAGTCGACCTCACTGACCCGACCATCGAGCACCGGGGTTGCTGTGCCGTCCTCAAAAGCGCGCATCACCTGGGCTGCCATCAATTCGGCAGCGTTTTCCTCGATGATGCTCGGCTTGCCGGCAAACATGGCATAGCCGTCACCACCCGCGCCCATGAAATCATTGGTGGCCAAGCGGTATGTCGCGCCCGCATCGAGCGGGGCACCGCCCACGCGCACCTCCACCACACGGCTCCCCGCAGGCTGTCCCGCATCATAGGTGAAGGCCATGCCGGAGACGTGGGGGAAGCGGCCCTCGCCGTCCTCGATGCCGGAGACGCCATGCTCAAGGGCTGCGAGGATGTCGGCGCCGGAGACCTCCAGCAGGACGGTCTTGTTGCCAAAGGGCAGCTCGGTGAGCACGTCGCGCCGCGTCATCATGGTGTCGGGCTCGTAGGTGGTGTCGCCGCGGATGCCGCCGCCGTTGGTGATGGCGACATCGGCGCCGGTCTCCAGGCGCATGGCGTCCACGGTCAGGTTGCCAAAGGCGCTCTCGCGCGCGCGCACGGTGGTGCGGCGCGTGTCGAGCAGGACCGGCGTGACGCCGATTTCGATGTCGAGCTCGGCAGACAGGCGGGCTTCGTATTTCGCCACCTCCGCCGCCACGCCCGCCTCGGGCTCGACGGTGCGCGTGTCGATCACTTCGAAGGAGGGCGTCCACTCCACCTGGGGGCCGCGGCGGCCTTCGACGGTTTCGATGTCTAGCGTCACGACGGTGATCAGGCTGGCCTGGCTGTCGCTCTCGACCATGGCGATGGTGCCGTCGTATTCGATCAGGAGATCGTGGTCGTCGCCGGACAGTAGCACGTCCACATCGGCGGCCTCAAAAAGCTGGCGGTCTTCTTTGCGATCGGTGTGGGCCAGAGCGATCACCACATCCGCACCGGCTTCGCGCAGCGAGGCGGCCATGGTGGCCGCGATCTCCACCGGATCGCCAAAGCGCACGTCCCCTGGTGAGGACTTGGTTGCCGTGGTCGCGGTGGTCAGCCCGAACAGGCCGACTTTGTGCGCGCCCACCTCGACCATCATGCTCTCCGTCACTCCATCGAGGAGACTGCCATCGGGCTCGAAGGCGTTGTTGGAGAGCACGGCAAACTCGGCCTCAGCGATGCGCGCGCGGGTCACATCGGGGCCGAAGTCGAACTCGTGGTTGCCGATGGCCATGGCGTCCAGGCCGGCCATGTTCAAGAGCGCGATCATATGGGCGCCCTCGTCGAAGTTGGACAACAGCGACGGCGAGACGCTGTCCCCGCCGCTGGTGGCCAAGACCGTGCCGCCTCTGGCGCGCACCTCGCCGATCACCGTGGCAAGCCTTGCCACACCGCCCGCGTCGCCGGTGCCGTCCATCCGGTCCAGGTCGTTGACGTGGACGATGGTCAGCGTGTCCCCGGCGAGGGCGGGCAGGGTGAGCAGGGCAGGCAAGGTGGTCAGCGTGGCGGCGAGAGCAGCGGCTGTGAGGCGCATGGGGCATGTCTCCTGTAAACCTCTTGCGACGCTAATGGAGGCAGGCGGGCTTGGAAAGCACTTTGGCGCCACCGCTCTTTTCGAGCCTCCTGAGTGCACGCCGCGTCCCTCGCCGGGATGGCCCAGGGCCTTGCATCGGGGCGGGCGATGGGCAGGAATGATCGCCTGACCACGCCCCACGCCCGAGCCCTTGCGATGATCCTCTGCTGCGGCGAAGCTTTGATCGACATGCTGCCGGCGGAGACTGCCGATGGGCGGGCGGGCTTTGTGCCCGTTCCAGGCGGCGCAGTCTTCAACACGGCAATCGCGCTCGCCCGGCTTGGTGTGCGCGCGGGTCTCTTAAGTGGCCTGTCGAGTGACGGCTTCGGGCAGCTTCTGCGCGAGACTTTGCACGCTGAGGGGGTCGACACGGCGCTCTCGGTCGTAACGGACCGCAAGACCGCGCTTGCCTTTGTCTTTCTGAGCGATGCCCAGGCACACTACAGTTTTCACGACGAAGGCTCGGCCATGCGCCTGCTGGGGATCGACCAGATCCCGGCCCTGCCCGACCACGTGAGAGCCCTGTTCTTTGGCGGCATCAGTCTGGCCTGCGAGCCTTGCGGGCGGGCCTTGGAGGCGCTGCGCGCGCGCGCGGGCGATGGCAGAGTGACGATGCTCGATCCCAACGTGCGCCCGGCCTTTGTGCGCGACGAGGCGGCCTATCGCGCGCGCCTTGGCCGGATGATGGGGCAATCGGATATCGTGAAGTGCTCCGACGAAGATCTCGCGTGGCTCGTCCCTGAAGCGCCCACGCTGGAGAGCCGAATGGCGTCGATCCTCGATCTCGGGCCAGCGCTTGTCGTGGTGACCAGGGGGCGCGAGGGCGCGCTGGCGCGCTCCGTGAGCGGTGTTGCGGTGTCCGTCCCGGCTAAGGCGGTGCGTGTGGTCGATACCGTTGGCGCGGGCGATACCTTCAATGCCGGCTTGCTCGCCAAGCTCAGGGAGTGCGGGGCTCTGGAGCGTGGGTGTCTGCGCGCTCTCGACCGGGATGTGTTGACCGCAGCGCTGCACCATGGCGTGGCGGCTGCTGCATTCGCCGTCACCAAAGCTGGGGCGCATTCGCCAAGAGCGGAGGAATTGGCCCAGGGTAATTTCGAGCGCGGCTGAGATCCCAGCGCCGCGGAGCCATGTCGCACGCCTTGCTGTGCGCGATCCGCTGTGGTGGCGTGTGACGCGGTGCGCTCGGCACGGGTCCTCAGCAAAGTGATGCACGCAAGGGTCACGGCAACTCGGTCTACAGCCCGATCCTCAGTGCATCTCCCCCGATTTTGCCGCCGTATACGCTGCCGTGTCCGCTCTCGTGTCCGCCGTAGCGTTGGCGCCTTTGGGCGGGGCTTGGCCTGCTTGGGGCAGGCTCAAGCTGGCGGCGATTTGGGCCAGGAGTTCGGCTTTGCGGATCGGTTTGGTCAGGAAGGCCGACATGCCCGCGCCCAGGCATTCTTCCCGATC
>JBCDHK010000236.1:0-6166 GCA_038750185.1 Pseudomonadota bacterium | reverse complement strand
CGGTCTGGCCAAGCTCGGAGACGCCCGCAACCTCGGTGATAAAGCGCACACAGCGCGTGCAGGAGATGCAGCGCGTCATCTTGGTGGCCACCAGCGGCCCCAGTTCAGGATCCATCACCGCGCGCTTTTCCTCGCGAAAGCGCGAGAAATCCACGCCGTAGGCCATGGCCTGGTCCTGGAGGTCGCACTCGCCGCCCTGGTCGCAGATCGGACAGTCCAGCGGGTGGTTAATGAGCAGGAACTCCATCACCCCCTCGCGCGCCTTCTTGACCATGGGCGAGTTGGTGCGGACTTCGGGCGGCTCACCATTACGCCCGCCCCGCAGATCGCGCACCATCAGATGGCAGGAGGCGGCAGGCTTGGGCGCGCCAACCGGCTCGACCAGACACATCCGGCAGTTACCGGCGATGGACAGGCGCTCATGGTAGCAAAAGCGCGGGATCTCGATGCCGTGCTCCTCGCAAACCTGGATCACGGTGAGATTGGGATCGGCCTCGATCTCTTTGCCGTCGATGATGATGGTACGCAGGCTCATTGGCTCTCTCCCTGGTGTCGCTCGGCTGCGTTTTGCAAAGAGACGGCACACCAGAGGCGGATCCGGGGACGGCTCTTCGTTCGATATAACCCGGCAACCCTTTAGCTTCGAGGCTGCGCGGCAGACGGGGGTGGTTTTCTCCAGGCTTAACAGATGGTTCTTAACTGGGCGGGGCGGTCGCAGGTTCCGGGCAGAGCGCAAACACCACCCAGACCCGCCGCGCTTGGCGGTAGAGGGTGCGCGCTTCGTCGTTTTCGTCGGTGGCCAAGCGCATGGTCTGGCCGTCGGTACAGATCGGGGGCTGTTTTTGCACGCTATCGGCGATGTCGACGGCGACGCGGGCAAAGATCGGATCGCCAAACGGGGTATCCTCGGGAATGGCCACGCCTGGGGTGATGGCAAGGCGCTGCCAACCTTGGGTGTTCTTGGCGCCGCGGCGCACGGCAATCACCGACTCGTCGATCAGCGCCACATAACGCACGTTGACGCGAAAGGCGGCGCCGCCGTAGTCGACGAGAAACCGCGCTTCGGGGTGGCGCGTGGCTTCGGCCTCGCGCGCCTCCTGGGCCCGGCGCTCGCGCGCAGCAGCCAGCGCGTCGTCCTTGCCCGAGGGCTGGGGCGCCCCGCAGGCGGCCACGGCCAAGGCCAGCACCAACCCACCGATACGAAGCACCCAGCGCACGCCTCTCACTCAGCCGCCAGCGCGCCAAGACGCCCGCGTTTGCGCGCGACGATACGGTCCTCGATCTCGCCGCGGAAGTGGCGGATCAGGCCCTGGATCGGCCAGGCCGCCGCATCGCCGAGCGCACAGATGGTGTGGCCCTCGACCTGCTTGGTCACATCGAGCAGCATGTCGATCTCCTCGATTTCAGCCTCGCCGGTGACAAGACGCTCCATGACGCGCATCATCCAGCCGGTACACTCGCGGCAGGGCGTACACTGGCCGCAGCTCTCATGCTTGTAGAACTTGGCCAGGCGCCAGATCGCTTTGATGACGTCGGTGGATTGGTCCATGACGATCACAGCAGCGGTGCCAAGGCCCGACTTCTGATCGCGCAGCCAGTCGAAGTCCATGATCGCCTCGTCGCAGATCTCCGCGGGCAGCATGGGCACCGACGAGCCCCCCGGGATCACCGCCTTGAGGTTGGACCAGCCGCCGCGCACGCCCCCGCAGTGGCGCTCCAACAGTTCGCGCAGCGGGATCGACATGGCCTCTTCGACCACACAGCGATGCTCGACATGGCCAGAGATGGCAAACAGCTTGGTGCCCGCGTTGTTGGGGCGCCCGATGCTGGCAAACCACTCCGCCCCGCGGCGCAGGATGGTGGGCACGACGGCGATCGATTCGACGTTGTTGACGGTGGTCGGACAGCCATAAAGCCCCACCCCCGCCGGGAAGGGGGGCTTCAGGCGCGGCATGCCCTTCTTGCCCTCCAGGCTCTCGATGAGCGCCGTCTCCTCGCCGCAGATGTAGGCGCCGGCGCCGTGGGCGAGGTAGAGATCGAAGTCCCAGCCCGAGCCCGCCGCATTGGCCCCCAGCAGCCCCGCCTCATAGCACTCGTCAATGGCGGCCTGAAGCATCTCCTTCTCGCGCACATACTCGCCGCGGATGTAGATATAGCCGGCGTGGGCGTTCATGGCGAAAGCCGCGATCAGACACCCTTCGATCAGGGTGTGGGGATCGTGGCGCATGATCTCGCGATCCTTGCAGGTGCCGGGCTCGGACTCATCGGCATTGATCACCAGATAATGCGGGCGCCCATCGGACTCCTTGGGCATAAACGACCACTTGAGCCCGGTGGAAAAGCCCGCCCCGCCGCGCCCGCGCAGGCCCGATTGCTTGACCTCGTCGATCAGCGTGTCGCGCCCCTTGGCGATCAGCGCGGCGGTATTGTCCCAATGGCCGCGGGCGCGTGCGCCCTTCAGGGAGCGGTCCTGAAAGCCGTAGAGGTTGGTGAAGATCCGGTCCTTGTCGTCGAGCATGGCGGGTAGTCCTATTAGCTACTTGGCGCGTGGCCCTAGCCGGCTGGGGGCGTGGGGGCGGGGGCGCTGTCGTTGGCGAGGCGTTTGGCTTGGGCGACCCAGTCGTCGCGGGTGACGCGGCCTGAGAAGCCTTCGAGGTTGGAATCGACCCAGGCCACTTCGGCCTCGGTCCAGGCGGCGATCTGGTCGAAGTGGTAGAAGCCGAGGCGGTGGCATAGCTCTTCGAGCTTGGGGCCGATGCCTTTGATCTGTTGCAGATCATCCGGGGCTTCATCGCGCGGGGCATCGAGGGTAAGAGGCTTCTCCCCGATGTCGGCTTGGACGGGCTCGGGAACTGGCTCGGGTTTGGGCGCTGGTTTGACAGGTTCGGGCGCGCTGGCCTTGGGCGCCTCGGGCGCTTTCGGCTCGGGCTCGGTCGCTGTGCTCTTGCCCGTCGCCAGTGCAGGCGCCGCAGCGGCTTTGGTGCGCGCGACACAGAGATCGGCCAACAGGAACGCCACCGCTCCCCAGAGCGTCAGCGTGAGCACGATCGGCACCCCATCGAGCCGCCCCGCCACGATCATGGCCACTATTGCCAACACAGCCACCCCCGTGGCTGCACCGAGCGCCTTGAACAGGCACGTTCTGTCGCCGTGTATCAAATCCCCTAGCATCGCCATTCTCCCCGAGCGTTGCGGCCTTACATCCGGTGATCCTCGCCGTCTCTGGCGGTTTTGCCAAGATCGGGCGGCGTCAGCGCCCCGGCACGCGTGCGGCCCAGGGCCAGATCGCTGGCCGTCGCTTCGGTGCCGTCGATGCGCTTCAGACCATCCTTGAGGCTGAGCGCCAGCTCGACGGTACCATTGGCGGCGTGGGTGCGCGCGGTGTCGAGGGTGGTCGGCCCGGGCGCAGGCTCGGAGGCCCAGCGCCCGTTTTGCGGACCGGGGGCGGGCGTCTCGCCGCGCGAGAGCGCCTCGATCAGGTTTTCAAAGCCTTCGGCGGTCAGATCCTCGTAGTAGTCCTTGCCGATCTGGACCATGGGCGCGTTGGCGCAGGCGCCGAGGCACTCGACCTCTTCCCAGGAGAATTTGCCGTCGGCGCTCAGGGTATGGGGCTTGGGCGCGATGCGGCGCTCGCAGACGCTCACCAAGTCCTCCGAACCGCAGAGCATGCACGACGTGGTGCCGCAGATCTGGAAATGCGCCACCTGGCCCACGGGGCGCAGGTGAAACATGGTGTAGAAGGTGGCGACTTCGAGCACACGGATGTTGGGCATCTCCAACATCTTAGCCACGGTCTCGACCACGGCGCGGCTGATCCAGCCCTCCTGCTCTTGCGCCCGCCAAAGGAGCGCAATCACGGCGGAGGCTTGGCGGCCCTCGGGGTACTTGGCGATCTCGCCGTCGGCCCAGGCCAGGTTTTCCGGCGTGAAGGTAAAGCTCTCGGGCTGGTCGTGGTGTAGGCGGCGGAGCATTGGGCTCTCCTGTGGTCAGTTCGGGGCTGGCCGCGGCCTCAGCGGTCGATCTCGCCAAACACGATGTCGATGGAGCCGAGAACCGCCGAGACATCGGCCAGTTGGTGGCCGCGGCAGAGGTGGTCCATGGCCGCCAGATGCGGATAGCCCGGCGCGCGCAGCTTGGCTTTGTAGGGTTTGTTGGTGCCATCGGCGACGAGGTAGACGCCGAACTCGCCCTTGGGCGCCTCGACTGCGGCATAGATCTCGCCGGCGGGGACGTGAAAGCCCTCGGTGTAGAGCTTGAAGTGGTGGATGAGGGCTTCCATCGAGCGCTTCATCTCGGCGCGCTTGGGGGGCGTGATCTTGCCGTCGGTGGAGATGTGGGGCTCGCCTTTGACGCGGTCGAGCTTCTCCAGGGCTTGGCGCATGATCTTGAGGCTCTCGCGCATCTCCTCCATGCGGCAGAGATAGCGATCATAGCAGTCGCCGTTTTTGCCGACGGGGATGAGGAAATCGAACTCGTTATAGCACTCATAGGGCTGGGCGCGGCGCAGATCCCAAGCCCAGCCCGAGCCGCGCACCATCACACCGGAGAAGCCCCAGGCCTGGGCCTCCTCCAACGTGACGGTCGCGATATCGACGTTGCGCTGCTTGAAGATGCGGTTGTCGGTGAGGAGCCCTTCGAGATCGTCGAGGATCTCGGGGAAGCTCTCGGTCCAGGTCCAGATGTCGTCGAGCAGATCGGGCGGCAGATCCTGATGCACGCCGCCGGGGCGGAAGTAGGCGGCATGGAGCCGCGCCCCGCAGGCCCGCTCATAAAAGATCATGAGCTTCTCGCGCTCCTCAAACCCCCAGAGCGGCGGCGTCAGCGCGCCCACATCCATGGCCTGAGTGGTGATGTTGAGCAGATGCGACAGGATGCGCCCGATCTCGGCAAAGAGCACCCGGATCAACTGGCCCCGCCGCGGCACGCTGGTGCCGGTGAGGCGCTCGATGGCCAGACACCAGGCGTGCTCCTGGTTCATGGGCGCGACATAATCGAGGCGGTCGAAATAGGGCAGGTTTTGCAGATAAGTGCGGCTCTCCATCAGCTTTTCGGTGCCGCGGTGGAGGAGCCCGATGTGCGGATCGACCCGCTCGACGATCTCGCCGTCGAGTTCGAGCACCATGCGCAACACGCCGTGGGCGGCCGGGTGCTGGGGCCCGAAGTTGATGTTGAAGTTGCGGATGCGTTGCTCGCCGGTGAGAAAATCGCCGTACTTGCTACCGTCCATGGTGGCTCACTCCTGGCTGGACCGAAGGGCGGGTGCCGCGCTCAGAGCGGCGGTCCCTCGGCCGTGCGGAAAACCTTGGCGATGACACGCCACGCGCCGTCGATCTTGAGAAAGTTTAGGTAGTCTGTGTAACGCCGCGGCGCGACTGCGACAGAAAGCTTCACCTGGGCCATCTCGGGGCCGGCCACATCGACGCTCTCGATGGTGCAGTGGGTCTGGGGGTCGAAGGGGGCCTCGGCGGGGGCACGCGCGCTGACACGGTCGAGAAAGTGCTGGCGCGGCCAATCGATGAGCGCGCCGTCCGCGCCCACGGTGTAGAGATGCGCGCTCTCGTGAAAGAGCGCCTTGAGCGTGTCGAGATCGCGCTCGTGCAGCGCGCGGCAGTAGTGCTCGGCCGCCTGCTGGACCGCGGCATAGGCGTCGGCGTTGTGCCCGTGCTGGATGTTCATGGCCCCCGCCCTCTCACGTCGCTGGTTTCTCGTCACCCGGCAGGACGTACTCGGCGCCCTCCCAAGGGCTCATGAAGTCGAAGCTGCGGTACTCCTGGACCAGTTGCACCGGCTCGTAGACGACACGCTTGGCGGTCTCGTCATAGCGCACCTCGGTGTAGCCGGTGGTGGGGAAGTCCTTGCGCAAGGGATAGCCGCGAAAGCCGTAGTCGGTCAGGATGCGGCGCAGGTCCGGATTGCCGGAAAACAGCACGCCGAACATGTCGTAGACCTCACGCTCGTACCATCCGGCGCTGGCATGGGTGTTGGTGATCGACGGCAGAACGTCATCGTCGCGCACCGCCGCTTTCACGCGAATGCGGTGGTTCTGATACATGGACAGGAAGTGGTAGACCACGTCAAACCGGCGCTCCCGCTCGGGCCAATCCACCGCCGTGATGTCGATGAGCGTGGAAAACGCGCAGGAGCGGTCGACCTTCAGAAATTCGAT
>JBCDHK010000235.1:0-6193 GCA_038750185.1 Pseudomonadota bacterium | reverse complement strand
CTGGTGCGCGCCCGCGTCTCCGGCACCCGCCAAGTTAAGATCGACGGGCGCGAAGTCGTCTATCGCTCCGATGCCGAGATGCGCGCCGCCCTGGCCAATCTCGACGCCCAGATCGCGGCTATGACCGCGCGCCCGACCGCCACCACCATTCGTTTCAGCACCAGCAAAGGGCTCTGACATGGCCAAGAATTTCGTCCAGCCAGGCAACCACATCACCCTCACCGCCAACGGCGACGTGGCCAGCGGAGAGGGCGTGCTCACCGGCTCTCTGTTCGGCGTGGCCCTCACCGCCGCCGCCAGTGGCAGCCCCTTCACCGCAGGCGTGACGGGCGTCTACGAGATCGCCAAGGCGGGCGGCGAAGCCTGGACCGAGGGCGCGGCCCTCTACTGGGACGACAGCGCCTCCAGTGCCACGACCACGGCCAGCGGCAACACCCTGATCGGCTGCGCCATCGCCGCCACCGCTACCGCGGCCACCAAGGGGCGCGTGCGCCTCAACGGGACGGTTGGTGCGTGATGAGCAATCGCAAGGCAACCTTCCTACAGGCCGACGTGCAGCGCGCTCTCAAGGCCGCTCACGCCCTTGGGATACCTGTGGCCCGTTACGAAATCACGCCTGATGGAACGATCCGCGTCGTCTGTCAGGACGAAGCCGGCACCCCCGTAGAGCAGAGCGCCCTCGACAACTGGCTGGCCAAGAATGAAGCGCGCTAACCCTTATCCAGGGCTTCACAAAGGCCCGACCAAGCGCCTAGCTGACGGCACACTCGTCACCTACTGGTACGCCTGGAAGGGTGGCCCGGGTCTCTGTCCGCCGCATGCGTACGGAAGCCCTGCCTTCGCCGCCGCCTTCCGCGATGCTTTAGCGAGTGAAAAGCAGCCCAAGCCCAAGGGCACCTTCCAGGACTTCCTCGACGGCTACCAGCGCTCCCATGGGCAAGGCAAAGGACGCAACCGCAGCGGCAAGGGCTTCCTCGATCTGAGCCCGCGCTCGCAGGGTGACTACCGCAGCATCATCGAGAAGGTGCTGGAGCCGCTGTTTGGCGACATGCCCCTCGATGCCCTGGCCGATCCGAGGGTGCGCAAGGTGTTTCTCGACTGGCGCGACAAGCGGGCCGAGACCGCACCGCGCCGGGCTCAGTACGAGTTCGACGTGCTGCGCGCTGTGCTCTCATGGGCGCATGATCGGCGCTTGATCCTGAGCAACCCGGTCGAGCGCGCCGGCACCGTCTACCGTGGCTCGCGCCGGGAGATCATCTGGACAGACAGCAACGAGGCGCGGTTCCTGGCCGTGGCCAGCCCTGAGATGCGTCTGGCCTATCTACTGGCGGTCTGGACCGGGCAGCGCCAAGGCGATGTGCTCGCCATGACTTGGGCGGATTACGACGGCGCCACCATCCGCGTGCGCCAGTCCAAGGGCGGCAAGCGGTTGCCGATCCCGGTGGCAGCGCCCCTCAAGGAAGCCCTCGACGCCGCCCCGCGTGTCTCGACGCACATCCTGACCAACTCGGCAGGCAGACCTTGGACGGCGGATGGGTTTCGCACGGCGTGGCGCAGAACCAGCGACAAGGCGGGGCTTGAGCCTGTCGAGACCGAGAACGGGCCGCGGCGCCCGGCCAATCAGGACTTGCGCGGCACCTTTGTCACGCGCGCCCGTTCGCTCGGTTTGGGCAACGGCCACATCGCGGAAATCACCGGCCACAGCAACGCCGAAATCAACGCGATCCTCGAATATCACTACGCCGCAAGCGACCCGGCATTGGCTCAAGAGACCATCGCTCGGCTCGAAGCGCGAACGAAATCTCCCAACCACGCTCCCAACCGGGCGGGTGGTTCAGGGGGTGAAGCCGGAAAAGCCCAAGAAAATCAGTGGCTGGGGAACCTGGATTCGAACCAGGACCGACGGAGTCAGAGTCCGCTGTTCTACCGTTAAACTATTCCCCAACGGCGTGCGAGTGGAGGTATCGCCCGTGCCCCGTGCCGTCAAGGTGCCAGTGTGCCGGGATCGCTGCTGCAGACCAGCTCGATGGAGGCGGCACGCCCGGGCCAAAACACAGCCCCCCCGTCAACCACCGCGCGACGCGGCGGGCTTTCCGTCAGCGCCGATTTCGGCTAGGCGAGGCCTGCCCGGTGCCACCACCGCCCCGACCGACCGGAGAGACGCGATGAAGTTCCCCCTCACTTGGCTGCGCGAGCACCTCGACACCCAGGCCAGCACCGCCGAGATCGTCGAGGCGCTGACCGACCTTGGCCTTGAAGTCGAGGGCGTGGAAGACCCAGCGGAAAGCCTCGGCGCCTTCACCGTCTGTCGTGTGATCGAAGCTACCCAGCACCCCAATGCCGACCGGCTGCGTCTGTGCCGTGTCGAGACTTGGCCAAAGGGCCCGGAGCAGCCCTCCGAGGAGGTTCAGGTGGTTTGCGGCGCGCCCAACGCGCGCACCGGGCTTGTCGGCGTATTCGCGCCGCCCGGCACGCATATCCCCGGCACCGGCGTCGACCTCAAGCCCGGCGTGATCCGCGGTGTCGAGAGCAACGGCATGCTGTGTTCGGGGCGCGAACTGATGGTCTCGGACGACCACGACGGCATTCTCGATCTGGCCGAGGACGCCCCCCTTGGTGCGCGGTATATCGAGTACGCCGGGCTCGACGATCCGGTGATCGAGATCGCCATCACCCCCAACCGCCCCGATGCGCTGGGGGTGGCTGGTGTTGCACGCGATCTGGCGGCGCGCGGCCTGGGCCGGCTGATTACGCCGGCCACCGAGCCCGTCCCCGGCGCCTTCGAGAGCCCGGTCAAGGTCACCCTCGACGCGGAAGTAGCCGATAAGGCGTGCCCCCTCTTCCTCGGGCGCCTGATCCGCGGCGTCAAAAACGGCCCCTCGCCGGAATGGCTGCAACGGCGTCTGAAGGCCGTGGGTCTGCGCCCTATTTCCGCACTCGTCGATATCACCAACTACCTGACCTATGACCGTGCCCGCCCGCTCCATGTCTTCGATGCCGACCGTCTCGACGGCGATCTGCACGTGCGCTTTGCCCGCGCGGGCGAAGACCTCCAGGCCCTCGACGACAAGACCTACGCCCTCGATCCCGAGATGACCGTGATCTGCGACCGTGACGGCCCCGACTCGATCGGCGGCATCATGGGGGGCTTGCGCACGGGCTGCACCGAGGCGACGGTGAACGTGTTCATCGAGGCGGCCTACTTCGATCCCGTGCGCACGGCCGCGACGGGGCGCAAGCTGAAGATCAACTCCGATGCGCGCTACCGGTTTGAGCGCGGCATCGATCCGGCCTTCACCCGCGAGGGGCTGGAGCGCGCCACGCGCCTTGTGCTCGATCTTTGCGGGGGGGAGGCCTCCGAGATCGTCGAGGCCGGCGCCGTGCCCGAGACCGCGCGTGCCTATGCGCTCGATCCGGCGCGTGTCGTCTCGCTGGTCGGCATGGAGATCGCGCGCGAGGAGCAGTTGCGCATCCTCACCGCGCTTGGCTTTACACCGGAAGAAAGCCCCGGGGGCCTCCGCGTCGGCGTGCCGCCCTGGCGCCCCGATGTCCACGGCGAGGCCGATCTAGTCGAGGAGATCGCCCGCGTGGCCTCGCTCACCCGGCTAAAGTCGCGCCCCCTGCCCCGCCCCGCCGCAGGCGTCGCGGCCCAAACCCTCACCCCCGCCCAAGAGCGCGAACGCCGCATCCGGCGGCGCTTGGCGGGGCTCGGTCTGAACGAATGCGTCACCTACAGCTTTGTCGCCGAGCATGAGGCCGCGCTCTTTGGCGGCGGCGAGGCGGCACGCCGGCTCGACAATCCGATCTCGACCGAGCTTTCCCACATGCGCCCCTCGCTGTTGCCGGGATTGCTCGTCGCTGCAGCGCGCAACCAGGCGCGTGGCTTTGGTGATCTGGGGCTGTTTGAGGTCGGCCCGGTGTTCCAGGGCGGCGAGCCGGGCGAGCAAGCCACCGAGGCGGCGGTCGTGCGCACCGGAGCTGCCGCACCACGCCACTGGGGGACAGAGCGCCGCGCCCTGGATGCGCTCGATGCCCGCGCCGATGCCGAGGCCGCGCTGACGGCTCTGGGTGTGGCCACTGAAAAACTCATGGCCGTGCGCGAGGCGCCGGCGTGGTTTCATCCCGGACGCTCGGCGCTGCTCAAGCTCGGCCCCAAGACCACTCTAGCAGCCTTTGGCGAGTTGCACCCGCGCGTGCTGGCGGCTCTCGATGTCAAAGGCCCTGCCGTGGCCGCGGTGCTGTTTCCAGAGGCCGTGCCCGCGCCCAAACGCCGTGCCACGGCGCGCCCGGCGCTCAAGGTCTCGGACCTCCAGGCCGTCGAGCGCGATTTTGCCTTTGTGGTCGAGGAGCGCATCGAGGCGGGGGCGCTGCTGCGGGCGGCGCGCACGGCTGACAAGGCGCTGATCGCCTCGGCGCGGGTGTTCGATGTGTTCGAGGGCAAGCGTGCGCGTGAGCAACTGGGCGAGGGGCGCAAATCAGTTGCGCTCAGCGTGCGCCTGGAGCCCACCAAGACGACGCTCACCGAAGCCGAGATCGAGGCGGTCTCGGCCAAAGTGGTCGCGGCGGTGGCCAAGGCGACGGGGGCGGTGCTGCGCGGCTGAGGGGCCGCCCACCCACCAAACCATTGTAATTGAATATCTATACTGCACAGTGGCGACGCAATTTGCCATGCGGGGTGGGTTTTCGCTTGACTGTAAGAGCTTCTTACATACGTTTTCGAAGGCCGCTTCCACACCCCCGTTGCTCGAAGGCTGCACCCATGCCCCGCCCTGCCAAACCCTCTGCCGCCAAACCCTCCGCCAAGCCACGCGTCCGATCGCTGCTGAGAACGCTTGCCGCCTGGACCGGCGTGCTCATCTTCATGGCCGCCACCGGTGCGGCGGGCATCGGCGCGGTCTCGCTGCTCCACGCCCGTGCCGGCGCCGAGGGCGGCGAGCGCGCCACACCGCCCCTGCCGGTTGCCACCGTGGCGCTGACCCTCGACAGCCGCTACCGCATCGAGGAGGCCTTCGCCGGCCAGATCGAGCCCGCCCGCTCGACCCAACTCGCTTTTGAGCGCGCGGGGCTGGTGATCGAGGTCGCGGTCGAGGAGGGCGAGCGGGTCGATCAAGGCGCGGTGCTGGCCCGCCTCGACACCGAGCCGCTTGACATCGAGCGCGCGCGCATCGAGGCCGAGCGTGCTGGGCTGGTCGCCGACCGTGAACTGGCCGAGGCGACACTGGCCCGGCGCTCGCGCCTCAAACGTGAGGGGTTTGAAACCGGTCAGGGCTTTGACGAGGCCCGCTTTAGCCTCTCCAGCATCGAGAGCCGCATCCGTGCCCTCGATGCGAGCCTTGCGGCCCTCGATCTGGAGCTGAAGAAATCCGTCCTGCGCGCGCCCTTTGCCGGCACCGTCTCGGCGCGCCGTCTTGATGAGGGCGCTGTCGTCGCCCAAGGCACCGCGCTCGTCGGGCTACAGGAGACCGGGCGTCCGCAGGCCCGCATCGGGGTGAGCGCTGCGCAAGCCGCCCGCCTTGGCAAGGGCGCTGCCGTCCGCTTGGTGGCGGGCGACACCGAGATCGCGGCCACCGTCGCCTCGGTCTCGCCCGATATTGCGCCTGGCACGCGCACTGTGGCCGTGCTCGTCGATCTCGACCCGGGCGCCTTTGCCGCCCGGCGCCTACGCATGGGCGAAGTGGTGCGCTTGCGCCTCACGCGCGAGGTCGCCGCCCAAGGCGCCTGGGTGCCGCTTGCGGCGCTGAGCGAAGGCGCGCGCGGGCTCTGGTCGGTGCTGGTAGTCGCCGAGGGCGAGGCCGGGCCGACCGTGGCGCGCGAGGCGGTCGAAGTGCTCCATGTCGCGGGCGCGCACGCTTATGTGCGCGGCTCCATCGCAGCCGGCCAACGCCTGATCGTCGAGGGCGCCCACCGCGTCACCGTCGGCCAGCGCGTCGCACCAAACGCCTGAGCCGGAGGCCGCCCATGGACACCGCCCTCTATCGCCGCCCACGCTATCTGCTGCTGACGGTCCTGATGATCGTAGCGCTCGGCGCCTCGACGCTGCTCACCATCGGGCGCCAGGAAGACCCGACCATCACCAACCTATTCGCCACCGTGATCACGCCCTTTCCGGGCGCCGATCCGGCCCGCGTCGAAGCGCTGGTGACCGAAAAGATCGAAGCCGAGTTGCGCGAGATCTCCGAGATCGACCGCATCG
>JBCDHK010000234.1:0-6229 GCA_038750185.1 Pseudomonadota bacterium | reverse complement strand
TTCTGGCGCGGCGCGCCCGGCATGCGCCGTGTCATCGTGCGCCACATCGAGGAGTCGGCCACCCAGCGTCTCCTCCTGGAGAACGGCGACATCGACATCGCGCGCAACCTCAACCCTGAGGATATCGCAGCGGTGAGCGCCGAGGAGGGCATCACCGTCGACAGTGACCTGCGCGGGCGGATCATGTATTTCTCGCTCAACCAGAAAAACCCGATCCTGTCCAAACCCAAGGTGCGCGAAGCGGTTAAGTATCTGGTCGATTATCAGACTATGGCCGACACCTTCCTGCGCGGCCAATACACCGTGCATCAGGCGTTTTTGCCGCTCACCTACATGGGCGAGTTGAAGGAACAGCCCTTCTCGCTCAACATCGAGAAGGCTAAGGCGCTCCTCGCCGAGGCAGGCCACGCCGACGGTTTTGAAGTCGAGATCATCGTGCGCACCGCCCAAGAGCGCGTCGAGATCGCCCAGTCGCTGCAATCGACCTTTGCCCAGGCCGGCATCACCGTCTCGATCTCGCAAGCCACCGGCAAGCAGACGCTGGCCAAGTACCGCGCACGCGAGTTCGACATCTACGTCGGCGCCTGGGGCCCGGACTACCCCGACCCCCACACCAACGCAGACACCTTTGCCGACAACCCGGACAATTCGGATGAAGCCAAGTTGACCGGCAAGCTCGCCTGGCGCGTGGGCTGGGACATCCCCGGCCTCTCGGCCAAGACCCAGGCGGCGGTCCAGGAGTCCGACCGCGCCACCCGCGCCGAGATGTATCGCGACATCCAGCGTGAGTTCCAAGCGACCTCGCCCTTTGCCATCATGTTCCAGAAGATCGAACAGGTGGCGCGCCGCGACAACGTCCAGGGCTTTGTCACCGGCTCGGCGATCACCGCCGCCTTCTACTGGACGGTGAGCAAGTAGCGCCCGGAGGCTGGGCCGGTGTCCGAGCGCACCCTCCTCACCGAGCGGCGGCGGGCGTTTCTCGCCCCGCTCGGGCGCACCGGGCGCAGCCTCCTCGCGGGGCTCGCCTCGGTGGCGGTCACCATGCTGGGCCTCTTGTTCGTCACCTTCCTGATCGGGCGCGTCATGCCCATCGACCCGGTGCTGGCGGTGGTTGGCGAGCGCGCCTCCAATGAGGTCTACGAGGCCGCCCGCGCCGAGATGGGCCTGGACGAGCCGCTGCTCGTCCAATTCGCCTGGTTCCTGGGCGATGTGGTGCGCGGCGATTTCGGTATGTCGCTGCTGACAGCCCGCCCCGTCTCCGAGGACATCGCCCGCGTCTTCCCCGCCACGCTGGAGCTTGCCACGCTCGGCGTTCTCGTCGGCATCGTGCTCGGCATACCTATGGGGGTGCTGGCGGCGGTGCACCAAGGCCGCTGGCCCGACCACGTCGTGCGCCTTGTGGGGTTGTTCGGCTACTCCATGCCGATCTTCTGGCTCGCACTGGTGGGCCTTGCCATCTTCTACGGCCATCTAGGCTGGGTCGGCGGCCCCGGGCGCCTCGATATCTACTACCAGGACATCGTGCCGCCGCTGACGGGCATGATCCTGATCGATGCGGCCATCGCCCAAGACTGGACGATCTTCTGGAACGCCGTCCACCACATCGTGCTGCCGGCCTCGATCCTCGGCTATTTCTCGCTGGCCTACATCTCGCGCATGACGCGCTCGTTCATGATCGATGAGCTGTCCAAGGAGTACATCACCACCGCCCGCGTGAAAGGCCTCAGCGAAACCGCCGTCGTCTGGCGCCACGCGCTTGGCAATGTCTCGATCCCGCTCGTCACCGTGATCGCGCTCTCCTACGCCAACCTGCTGGAGGGCTCGGTGTTGACCGAGACCATCTTCGCCTGGCCCGGCATCGGCCAATACATCACCAACGCGCTGCTCTCGGCCGATATGAACGCCGTGCTCGGCGGCACGGTGGTGGTGGGGCTTTGCTTTATCGCGCTCAACATGGGCTCGGACGCCCTCTACCGCCTGCTCGATCCGAGGACGCGGTGAGCGAGGCCCCTGCCCAAGAGAGCCTGCGCGCTTGGCTCCTCTCTGATAGCCCACGCTCGCGCCGCCAAGCGCGCCTTGGCCTGCTCTATGGCGGCTGGCTGACGTTTTCGGCCAATCCGTTGGCGGTCTTGGGGCTGGCGATCCTGCTGGGGTTGGTCGCCATGGCCGCCTTCGCGCCGCTCCTCGCCACCCACGATCCGCTCGCCCAGGAACTGACGCTGCGCCTCTCGGCCCCGGGCGAAAACGGCTATCTGCTCGGCTCGGACGAACTGGGGCGCGATCTCTGGAGCCGCATCGTCCATGGCGCGTCGATTACGCTGTTTATCGTGGCGCTGGTGGCGCTCACCGCACCCGTGATCGGGCTTCTTGTCGGCACCGCGGCGGGCTATGCCGGGGGATGGGTCGACGCGGTGCTGATGCGCATCACCGACGTCTTCCTGGCCTTCCCCCGCCTCGTCCTGGCACTGGCTTTCGTCGGCGCCCTCGGTGCGGGCATCGAAAACGCGATTCTGGCCATCACGCTCACCGCCTGGCCGCCCTACGCCCGCATCGCCCGCGCCGAGACGCTGACCATCCGCCGCGCCGACTATATCGCCGCCGTCCAACTCCAAGGCGCGGGGCCGATGCGCATCATCGTCCACCACATCTGGCCGCTGTGTATGTCGTCCATCATCATCCGCGTCACCCTCGATATGGCCGGCGTGATCCTGACCGCGGCAGGGCTCGGCTTTCTCGGCCTTGGCGCCCAGCCGCCACTGCCCGAGTGGGGCGCGATGATCTCCTCTGGACGTAAATTCATCCTCGACCAATGGTGGGTGGCGACCATGCCGGGTCTGGCGATCTTCACCGTCTCGCTCGGCTTCAATCTGCTCGGCGACGGCCTGCGCGACGTGCTCGATCCCAAAGGACAAGCCTCGTGAGCGCGCTGCTCGCCGTCGAAGACCTCTGGGTACGCTTTCCCCGCCGTGCCGGGGGCATGACTGAGGCGGTGCGCGGCATTTCCTTCGATCTCGGACGCGAGCGCCTTGGCATCGTCGGCGAGTCTGGCTCGGGCAAATCCATGACTGGGCGCGCCATCCTGCGCCTTGTCCGCCCGCCGGGGCAGGTGACGGCCAAGCGCCTCACCTTCGACGGGCTCGACCTGGCCACCTTGTCTGAGCGCAAAATGCGCAAGATCCGCGGCGCGCGCCTCTCCATGGTGATGCAAGACCCCAAGTTTTCGCTCAACCCGGTGATGAGCGTCGGGCGCCAGATCGCCGAGGCCTATCGCCTGCACACCGGCGGCTCCTTCCGCGCCGCCGAGCGCACCACGCTGGAGATGCTGGAGGCCGTCCAGATCCGCGACCCCGAACGCGTCGCCCGTCTCTACCCCCACGAAGTCTCGGGCGGCATGGGACAGCGCATCATGATCGCCATGATGCTCGCGCCCGGCCCCGATCTCCTGATTGCCGACGAGCCGACCTCGGCCCTCGACGTCACCGTGCAGATGTCGGTCTTGCGCATCATGGACCGCCTTGTAGCCGAGCGCGGCATGGGGCTCATCTTCATCAGCCACGATCTCAACCTCGTGGCCACGTTCTGCGACCGTATCCTGGTGATGTATGCCGGGCGCATTGTCGAGACCTGCGCCGCCTCGCGCCTCGAAGAGGCGCGCCACCCATATACCCGCGCCCTGCTCGGCGCGCTGCCGCGGCTTGGGCGCGAACGCCAAAACCTTGCCGCCATGCAGCGCGATCCGGCCTGGAAGGAGGCGCCCAGTGTCCCTGGCTTTGCCTGAAGAGGCTGCGCCCGCCGCCATCAAGGCCACCGCCATCGCCATCGCGGGCCTGAGCGTGCGCTTTGGCGAGGCGCTGGCCGTCGACGACGTCTCGCTCACGGTGCCCGAGGGCGCCTCGGTCGGCCTAGTTGGCGAGTCGGGCTCGGGCAAATCCACCGTGTTGCGCGCCATCGCCGGGCTCGTAGCCGCGGAAGGCCAGATCGCCGTCGCCGGAGAGCCCCTCGGCCCCAAACGCGACCGGGCGTTCTTTCGCACCGTGCAGATGGTCTTCCAAGACCCCTACGCCTCGCTCCACCCGCGCCACACCGTCGACCGCACGCTGGCCGAGCCGCTGCTTCTGCACCGTGCCCAGGGCATCGAGGCGCGCATCGAAGAGGCACTGGTGCGCGTCGGCCTCGGCCCCGAGTTCCGCTTTCGCTACCCCCACCAGCTTTCGGGCGGCCAACGCCAGCGCATCGCCATCGCCCGCGCCCTGATGCTGGAGCCGCGCATCCTGCTTCTCGACGAGCCGACCTCGGCCCTCGATGTGAGCGTCCAAGCCGAAGTCCTCACCCTCCTGGAGCGCCTGCGCACCGAGCAGGGCCTCACCTACCTCATGGTCAGCCACGACCTGCCCGTCATCGCCCACATGTGCGAGCAGGTGGCGGTAATGCGCGAGGGCCGGATCCTGGAGGTGTTGAGCGCCGAGGCGATGCGTACCGGCCAGCCCCAGCACCCCTACACCCGCGATCTGCTCGCCGCCAGCCAAGGCTATGCCGCCGAACCTGGGAGTTCCCGCTGATGTCGCCCCTCGATCTGCCCGCAACCCCGGTCTTCGATGGCCATAACGATACCCTGCTCAAGCTGGAGATTGCCGAGCGCAAGGGGTTTGAGCTCGACTTCGCCACCGGCGCCCCCGAGATCGACATCGACTTGCCACGTGCGCGAGAGGCCGGTTTTGCCGGCGGGCTCTGGGCGATGTACACCCCCTCGCGCGTTGCCGAGATCGACCGCCCCTACGACCGGCGCGATCCGCGCAATTTCGGCAGTGTCGAGCGCGCCACCGCCCTCGATTTCACCCTGGCGATGTTTGCGCGCCTGCGCCGTCTCGCGCGCGCGCTGCCGCTCGATCTGGCGATCTGCTCTGATGTGGCTGACGTGCGCCGTGCCATGGCCTCGGGGCAGATTGCGGTCTGGCCCCATATCGAGGGCGCCGAGTGCATCGACACCGACTTTCACGCCCTCGAAGTGCTCCATGCCGCGGGGCTGCGCTCGCTCGGGCCGGTCTGGTCGCGCCCCAATGTCTTCGGCCATGGGGCGCCCATGGTGCGCCGCCCTGAGATCGAGCCGGGCGAGGGGTTGACCGAGGCGGGGCGTGCGCTGGTGCAGGCCTGCGAGGCGCTCGGCATCGTTGTCGATTGCGCTCATCTCACCGAGCAGGGCTTTTGGGATGTGGCCGAGGTCAGCGAGCGCCCGTTGATCGTCTCCCACTCCAACGCCCATGCCCTCTCGCCCAACGCGCGCAACCTGAGCGATCGCCAACTGGCCGCCGTGGCCGAGCGCCAGGGGCTCGTCGGGCTCAACTTCCACGTCTGTTTTCTGCGTGAGGACTGCGCCCTCGACCGCGACACGCCGCTCACCCAGATGATCCGCCACCTCGACCATCTGATCGAGCACGTCGGTGAGGACGGCGTCGCCCTCGGCTCGGACTTCGACGGCTGCGAACTGCCGCGTGAGATCGGCGATGTCACCGGCTTGCCGCGCCTTGTGGCTGCCATGCGCCAGGCCGGCTACGGCGAGGCGCTGGTGGAGAAGCTGTGCTGGCGCAACTGGCTCTGCGCCCTGGAGCGCGCCACCGCCTGAGCGCTTACTGTTGCGCCGGCTCCTTTTGCTTGGCAGGCGCCTTGGCTACGCGCGGCTCAGTGACCGACGGCGGATTGGTGCGATAGACCAGATCGGCCTCAGCGTGGCTATATGCCTCGGCGGCAGCGACCAGCGCTGCGCGGTGGGGCGAGCGTGAGCATACCGGATCGGTGGCGTTGGGATCGCCCGTCAGCGCCATCGCCTGACAGCGACAGCCACCGAAATCGACCAGCTTGCGCGCGCAGGAGCGGCAAGGCTCCTGCATCCAATCGGTGCCGCGGAAGGCGTTGAAGGCGCTGCTCTCATACCAGATCTCGGCCAGCGGCGTGTCGGGCACACGCGGGAAACTCAGTCCCGGGATGGTGTGGGCAGCGTGACAGGGCATGACGCGCCCGTCCGGCGTGACGTTGAGCCCGGTGGTGGCCCAGCCACCCATGCACGGCTTGGGGTAGTCGGAGTGGTGATCGGCGGGCACGTAATCGATCACCAGCACGCCTTTGAGACGCGCGCGCGCCTCGGCGACGATGCGGGTGGCGCGTTTGGCCTGCTCGCGCGTGGGCATCAAGGAGCGGCGGTTTTTCTCGGCCCAGCCGTGGAACTGCACCGTGG
>JBCDHK010000233.1:0-6239 GCA_038750185.1 Pseudomonadota bacterium | reverse complement strand
TGAAACGCCACGCCCGGATCGGCCAGCGCTAAGCGGCGCACGGTCTCGGCGATGGCTTGGGCTTCGGCACGGTCGGACTTGAGAAAGCGCAGACGGGCTGGCGTGGCGGCAAAGAGATCGCGCACCTCGACCGTGGTGCCAGGGGGCCGCGCAGCAGGGCGGGGCGTGGCGATCTCACCAGCGCGCGCCTCGATCTGCCAGGCGTCCTGGCCTGCGACACGCGAGGTCAGGCTAAGGCGCGAGACCGAGGCGATGGAGGGCAACGCTTCGCCGCGAAAGCCGAAAGTGGAGAGGCGCACCAGATCGGCGCCGTCCGTTTTGGAGGTGGCGTGGCGCTCTAAGGCCAGCGGCAGCTCAGTGGCGGGAATGCCATGGCCATCGTCCTCGACGCGGATCAGCGATTTGCCGCCCTCGGCATAGGCGATGCGGATGCGTTTGGCACCGGCATCGAGGGCGTTTTCGACCAGTTCTTTGATCGCCGCCGCAGGGCGTTCGATGACTTCCCCGGCGGCGATACGGTTGGCGGCGGCCTCGGAGAGCCGCTGAATTGGATTTGAGGCAATCTTTATGTTGTGGGAGGCGCCCGCCATGCCGCTGCATCTAGCATGGGCGCCCGCCCCAACCAAGCCCGAGCCGTTACTCGGCAGCCATCTCCTGATGCGCTTGTGCCGAGGCACCAAGCCAGCCGCCCAACTCGCGGCGCACGATCTGTTCGATCATTTCGATGTGCGCGTCGTCGTCGTTGAGGCAGGGGATGTACTCGAAGTGCTCGCCGCCGGCCTCCTCGAAAGCCTCTTTGATCTCTTCGTTGATCTCTTCGAGGGTCTCGACGCAATCCGAGGAAAACCCGGGCGCCATCACGGCGATGTTCTTGTGGCCTTCTTCGGCCAGCTTGGCGACATACTGGACGGTGTAGGGCTGGAGCCACTCCTCCGGGCCAAAGCGCGACTGGAAGGTGACGTGGATCTCTTCCTTGGGCCAGCCGAGACGCTCGCGCATCAGGCGCGTGGTCTTGCAGCAGTGGCAGTGGTAGGGATCGCCCTTCTTGAAGTACGACTGCGGCAGACCGTGGTAGGAGGTGACCAGCGCCGTCGGGCGGTGCTCGAACCCGGCATAGGCGCGCTCGACCGACTGGGCCAGGGCTTCGATGTAGGCTGGGTGGTCGTGGTAGGCGGGCACGGTGCGAAAGGCCGGCTGCCAGCGCAACTTCATCAGCGCGCGGAACGCCTGATCGTTGGCGGTGGCGGTGGTGGGGGCTGCATACTGGGGATAGAGCGGGAAGAACACGATGCGCTCGCAGCCCTGGGCCTGGAGGCGCTCGATCACGCTCAAGGTCGAAGGATTGCCGTAGCGCATGCAGTAGTCGACCACCACCTCCTCGCCGAAGGCAGCCTCCAGCCGCGCGCGCAGCTTGTCGGTTTGCGAACGGGTGATGGTGCGCAGCGGGCTCTCATCCTGCTCGTTGTTCCAGATGCCGCGGTAGGCCTCCCCCGAGGAGAACGGACGCTTGGTCAGTACGATACCCTGCAGGATCGGCTGCCAGATCGCCGAGGGCCACTCGATGACGCGCTTGTCGGAGAGGAACTCGTTCAGATAGCGCCGCATCGACCAATAGTCGGTGGCGTCGGGCGTGCCGAGATTGGCCAAGAGCACGCCGATGCGCGCGCGGGGCACGGGAGGATGATCGCCCGAGGCGTGTTCGAGGCGGCCCTCACCCGGATGGTGCAAGGCAGTCTGATCGCGCTGATCGAGCATGGGGGTCACTCCGGTTGGCTTTTGGCTTGGTGCGCTTTGGTCAAGATAACCCCCTGTGAGGGGCAATCAATCCGATAACAGCGTCATCGCGCCGCAGTTTCGGCTTTGGTCGGATATTCAGCGCGGGCGCGGCTTATCGCCGCTTGGAATTTCCACCGTGCCGAGCGCCTCGGCCAGCCGCGTGGTGGCCGAGCCTGGACGGCGCGGCTGGGGCTGATCGGGGGCCGGCGCCCAGCCGGTCAGGAACACGATCTCGAAGGTGGCGGCGATCCGGCCGTCGGTGTCGGCGTGATGGTCGGCATAAAGCTCGGCGGCGCGCCAGAGCACGGCGCGCGGCAGCGGGTGGCGGTGGCGCGCTCTCAGGATGTTGGTCTCGCCCATGGCGCGCAGATCGCGCATCAGATGGATCGGGCTTTTGTAGCGCACGCTCAGCGTCAGGCTGTCGGCCACCGGCATGGCAAAGCCCGCGCGTTGGAGCAGCCCGCCCAGATCGCGGATCTCGGCCATGGGGGCTATGCGCGGGCTGAGCCCGCCCGACACCTCGGCCTCGGCCGTGGCGAGCACGGCACGAAGCTCAGCCAAGGTGCGCCCACCAAAGAGCGCGGCCAGAAACAGCCCGTCCGGGCGCAAGGCATGGCGAAACTGGACCAACTGGCCAACCGGATCGTCGGCCCAGTGCAGCATCAGCACTGAGAGCGCGAGATCGGCGCTGGCCGGCTCAAAGGGCAGCGTCTCGCCATGGTGTGTCAGCGTGGTGGCACTGGGGTGGCGCGCCCGCGCGGCCTCTACCATGCGCGGCGCGGGATCGACCTGGACCAGCGAGCGCGTGGCGGCCTTCTCGGGCAGGGCTGCAGCGATGGCGCCAGCGCCGGTGCCATGCAACACCACATCGCCAAAACCGCGCGGTGTGTCGAGCAGGCGCTCAGCCAAAGCGGCGCCCGCCTCACGCCAGAGGAAATCGGCGCCACCCACAAACCCAAGCCCCATCGCCCGGTCACGCCGGCGCGCGAGCAGTCCGGGTTCGACGAGCGACGGCGTGCTGGCGGTGGCTGGCAACGGTTGCGTCTTGGCCATGTCGGTCCTCCTCCTGGAAGGATATAGTCCGGCGGTCCGCACTCTGGAGATCTCATGGCCGCGCTTGCCCGCCCGCTGCTCGATCTGGTGTTGCCGCCGCTTTGTCCGGTCACGGGCGAGGAGACCGGCGGGCATGGTGCGCTCTCGCCCAAGGCTTGGGCCGATCTCGGGTTGTTGCTGGATGGGCCGCGCTGTCATTGGTGCAATCGGGCGCTGGCGGGGGCTGCGTCAGGCCCGCGCTTGGCCTGCGAGGCCTGCCATGTCGCCGAGCGTCCTTGGACCGAGGGTGCGGCGGCCTTTCTCTATGAGGGCAGCGGACGTACCCTGGTGCTGGCCCTCAAACGCGGTGATCGGCTCGATCTGGCGCCGCTGCTGGCGGCTTGGATGGCGCGCGCGCGCCCTGGCTTGGCCGAGGCTGCCGATCTGATCGTGCCGGTGCCGCTCCATTGGCGGCGTCTCCTGAGCCGGCGCTACAACCAATCGGCCGAACTGGCGCGGGCGCTGGCCCGCCACACTGGGAACCGCTCTGCCCTGGCGCCCCGCCTTTTGCGCCGCATCCGCGCCACGCCAAGCCAGGACGGCCTTGGGCCTGCCGAGCGCCAAGCCAATCTGGCCGGGGCCATCGCGCTCCCCAAAGGGGCCGAGCAGCGTCTGGCCGGGCGGCGCGTTTTGCTGATCGATGACGTGCTCACCACCGGCGCGACCCTGACCGCCTGCACCCACGCCCTGCTCGACGGCGGGGCTGCGCGCGTCGATGTGGCCGTCGCCGCCCTGGTGGAGCGCCCCGCCAAGCCCTATCTGCCGGGATCGAAGGACACTCCAACCACGGAAGAACCCCGCGCATGAAACCCGTCGAGATCTATACGTCCCCGATCTGCCCGTTCTGCGTCCGCGCCAAACGGCTGCTCAAGGCCAAGAACGTCCCCTTCAAGGAGATCAACGTGATGGGCAACCGCAGCGCCCGCGCCGAGATGGAGCGCCGCGCCGAAGGCCGCCACACCGTCCCCCAGATCTTCATCGACGGCCAAGGCATCGGCGGCTGCGACGAACTCCACGCCCTCGACGCCGAGGGCCGTCTGGACGCCCTACTGGCAGCCTGAAGCGCCGACCGCACACGAGCCGCACGCGGGAGGCCGCCGATGCCGCCCCGAAATCGCCCGGGCACGCGCGACAGGCCGCCGTGCCAAGGCGAAAGCCCTTAGCCAGGCTCTCTCAGGGCTGATACGGCAGCGACGAGTGGTGCAACACGATGCGCAAGGCGCCCTCGGCGTCCTTTTTGTAGCCAAAGCTCTTGTCGACTTTGGTGATCTGGCCGTCTTTGTCGGTCATCGTCACCCAGCCCATCCACATCGCCACATCGCCCTCGGTAAAATGCGCCGCCGTCTCCGAGGTCACGCTGCGCCAGCCCTTGATGCCAAAGCCGCCGTCGCCCGGATACTCGCTGTCGTGGCCCACGAAATACGACAGCGCGCCCTTGCGGGTGGGGCGGAAGGTCTGCTCGCCGCTGGCCAGGGTCGGTTTGAACAGCACGGGGCCGAGGGTGTAGCCGTAGGCGGCATCCAGCACGCCCTCGGCGGTGGCACGGGCTGCCTCGATCCCCTCGCCCTCATAGGCTTTGGAGATCGCAATCAGCGCGTCTCCCCAGGCGGTACGCGCAGCGGCCAGTTCTGTCTCGGTGATTGCCATGGGTGCCCTCCTTCGGTCTCGGCTCGCGACGGGAGATAGGCAAGGCGCCGGCACTTCGCTAGTGCGAGATCGGCCCGTGGCCGGATGGCAGGCCGATTTGCGGGCGCGCTCTGGGCCGGCGCCTGCGGGATCCTCGCGCGCTCAACGGTGAAAAGCAGCGTTTTCTGCACCAAAACCGCGACTTTCCGCGCAAAATCCGCCGCAAAGTTTGACTTCTGCCCATACTTCGATCATATCGCGCATCACATGCACTAGCGATACCGAGAGGCCGCCCAGACCGCGGCCAACCAGGCGACCGCGCACCAACACTCAGGCTGCGCTCCCTACCGACCGCGAACGACCGTGACAAAAACCGTCAACTGGGAAGCCCTACATGCACTTTAGCGACCTCGACCTCGATCCCGATCTCCTGAAAGCGATCGAGGAAGCGGGCTATACCGAGCCAACCCCGATCCAGGCCGAGGCCATCCCCCACGCCCTCAAGGGCCGCGACGTGCTGGGCATTGCGCAAACGGGCACCGGCAAGACCGCGTCGTTTACGCTACCCATGATCAACCTGCTCTCCAAGGGCCGCGCGCGCGCTAGAATGCCGCGTTCGCTGATCTTGTGCCCCACGCGCGAATTGGCGGCGCAGGTGTCGGAGAACTTTGAGAAATACGGTAAATACCACAAGCTCACCATGGCGCTCCTGATCGGGGGCGTCAACTTCAACGCCCAGGATAAGCTGATCGACCGCGGCGTCGATGTGCTGATTGCCACGCCAGGGCGCCTGCTCGACCATTTCGAGCGCGGCAAACTGATGCTGACCGGCATCCAGATCATGGTGGTCGATGAGGCCGACCGCATGCTCGACATGGGCTTTATTCCCGACATCGAGCGCATCTTCGGCCTGACGCCGTTCACGCGCCAGACGCTGTTTTTCTCGGCCACCATGGCGCCCGAGATCACGCGGCTGACCCAGACCTTCCTGCAAAACCCCGAGCGTGTCGAAGTAGCGCGCCAGTCCTCGGCTGCCGAGACCGTGACCCAGCGTGTCATCCCCTTCAAGGGCTCGTCGCGCGAGCGGGCTGACCGCGAGAAGCGGGCGTGTCTGCGCCAGTTGATCGCCGCCGAGGGTGAGGGGTTTCGCAACGCCATCATCTTTTGCAACCGAAAGCGCGATGTCTCGGTGCTGCACCGCTCGCTGGTCAAACACGGGCTGAATGCCGGCTGTATCCACGGCGATCTCGATCAGTCGGTGCGCATGGCGACGCTGAATGGGTTTCGCGATGGTGAGATCACGCTGCTCGTGGCCTCGGATGTGGCAGCGCGCGGGCTCGATATTCCGGACGTGAGCCATGTGTTCAACTTCGACGTGCCCACGCATGCCGAAGACTATGTTCACCGTATTGGGCGCACCGGGCGCGCTGGGCGCACCGGCACGGCGCTCACCCTGTGCCAGCCGCACGAGAAAAAGTATCTCGACAAGATCGAGGAACTACTCGGCAAGGAAGTCCCCAAGGGCGAGGCTTTTGCCGTGGAAGCGGACGCCGAGGCGCCAGAAGCCCCCCGCGAGCCCCGCCGCGGTGCTGCCCGGCGCGCCAAGCGCGAGGAGGAGGCCGCCGCCGCTGCTGCCGAGCCCGCCCGCCGTCAGGGTCGCTCCAGTAATGGCAGAGGGCGCAACGCCAATCGCCGCCGCGACGATGAGCCGGTGATCGGCATGGGCGATCACGTGCCCGCCTTCC
>JBCDHK010000232.1:0-6286 GCA_038750185.1 Pseudomonadota bacterium | reverse complement strand
GGAGTACATCCCGCCGACCTGGTTCGAGGAACTGGGCTCCAGCCTTTCGATCCGCGCGCAATATGTGCTCTCGGGCAACCTGCGCGATCTGTTTCCGCTGCCGGGCGAGAACGGGCCGAACTTCGTCTCCTTCGAATGCGCGCTCTGGCATGTGCTGGGCGCGCGCGGCTTCGGCGCACTACTGCTCCACGACCCCGTCGACGGCCTGCGCCTGCATTACGAGTGCGACCCGCGTTATGAGGAGGCGCTCAACGACTGCGGCATCGAGATCGGCACGGTGGCCTCCACGCCCGAGGCCCTGGCAGCGCTCGCCCGCGCCGTCGCCACCGAGGACCGCCTGCCCATTGCGCTGGTCCTCGACTACGCCTCCATGCTGAGCCGCACGCCCTCGGCCGCCACCGAAAAGCTGTTCGTGGCCATGGACAAGCTCTCGCGTGCCCCTCGCCCCGAGCGCCCCGACAACGGCGTCGATTATCCGCCGCGCAACCCGATCCTGTGGCTGGTCGAGCGCCCCGGTGATCTGCCCGAGTGGTTTGCCGCCGGCAATCCGGCGCTGCGCGACATCGCCATCGCCCTGCCCGATCTGGGCGACCGCTTCGCCTTTGCCCAACAACTCGTGCTGCGGCTCGACGGCGAGGGCATCCACGACGAAGCCGAACTGCACAAACGCACCGAGCAATTCGCCGTGCGCTGCGAGGGCATGTCGCTCATCGAGATGCGCGACATCGTCGATCTGTCCGTAGCCGAGGGCTTTCCGCTGACCCGCATTGCCGATGCGCTGCGCTCCTACCGCATCGGCACCACGCGCAACCCCTGGACCTCCACGGTGATGCGCTCGCGGATCAAGAACGCCATGGATCTGCTCGACAAACGCGTCAAAGGCCAGCCGCGTGCCCTGGAGCGCACCTACGACATCCTGGTGCGCTCAGTCATGGGGCTCTCGGGCGCGCAGACCTCGGCCCGCGGCAACCGCCCGCGCGGCGTGCTGTTTTTCGTCGGCCCCACCGGTGTGGGCAAGACCGAACTGGCCAAGGCCGTCACCGAGGTGCTGTTCGGCGACGAGACTGCCATGCAGCGCTTCGATATGTCCGAGTTCATGGGCCAGGACTCCATCGGTCGCCTGATCGGCCCGCCCCCAGGTGCGCCCGGCCATGAGAACGGCGGCGAACTGGTCAACACCGTGCGCGCGCGCCCCTTCAGCGTGTTCCTGTTCGACGAGATCGAGAAGGGCCATCCGCGCATCCTCGATGCGTTCCTCCAGATCCTCGACGACGGGCGCCTCTCGGACACCCGCGGCGAGACCGGGTATTTCTCCGAGGCGCTGATCATCTTCACCTCCAACGTCGGCATCATCGGCGGCGATCGCTCCAACAACATGGGCCAGTCCATCGTGCCCGCCGACACCCACGAGGTGCTGGAGCAAAAGCTGACCCAGGCGGTTGGCAACCACTTCCGCTACGAGCTAAAGCGCCCCGAACTGATGAACCGCATGGGGCAAAACATCGTCGCCTTCGAGTTCATCCACCCAACCTCGGGCGAGGTGATCTTCAACGCGGTGCTGGGGCGCGTCATCGCCGCCGTGCGCGAGGAACACGGCGTGGCCATCACCCTCACCGACGGGGCCAAGGCGCAACTCCTGGAGCTTTGCACCGGCGAGTTGGGCGACGGCGGGCGCGGCATCGGCAACCGCATCGAGAGCAACTTCATCAACCCACTCTCGCGTCTGTTGTTCCAGCGCGAGGGAACAGGCGAGCTTACCATCCACGGCGTGCGCGAGCAGGGCCGCGAGACCGTGTTGGAGTGTGAGTGACACCCCTGGGACGGGATCCCCGGTGCAGACCGCTCCAAAATCAGCAGGGGGCGGCTGTCCAGCCTGGCAGCCAGGACACAGTGAGGCGCTAACTGCCACTGGCCCACGCCACGAGAGCTTGCATGAAGCCGTTCCTTGTAGCACATCTCGCGCGGAGCGTGGTCTGCCGGTGGGGATGCCTTGGGAGAGACGTTCCGGTTACAATAGTCTAGCATTGCCACTGTCTAGCCCGTAGCATTTCCTCCCTTGCCGGTCCGAGACCGCACGCCATGCCCAGGAGCACCACGCGATGCCGCATCCGAGCCCCGATGGCCCACGCCGCGCCCGCCATGTCGCCGTCGTCATGGACGGCAACGGGCGCTGGGCCTCCAAGCGCGGCTTTGCGCGCACCGCAGGCCACCGACGCGGCCTGGAGCGCGTGCGTGACATCGTGCGCGCAGCCCCCGATCTGGGCGTCAAAACGCTGACCCTGTTTGCCTTCTCCACCGAGAACTGGCACCGTCCCGACTACGAGATCGCCGTCTTGATGTCGCTGTTTCGCCGCTATGTCGTGCGCGAGATCGACGAGGTCGACCACAACAACATCCGGGTGAGCTTTATCGGTGAGCGCGCCCGGCTGCCGCGCGATCTGCAACGCCTGATGGCCCAAACCGAAGAGCGCACTGCCCAAAACGACGCGCTCCATATCCAGGTGGCACTCTCCTATGGCGGGCGCGCCGAGATCGCCGCCGCCACGCGCCGCCTCGCCGCCAAGGTGGCCGCCGGCGAAATCGCGCCCGAGGCCATCGACGAAGCCGCCATCGCCGCCCATCTCGATACCGCCGGCGTGCTCGATCCCGATTTGGTGATCCGCACTTCGGGCGAGTATCGCATCTCCAACTTCTTGCTCTGGCAAGCAGCCTATGCCGAGTACGCCTTCGTCGAGGAGTGCTGGCCCGATTTCACCCCCGAGTTATTCGAGCGCGTGCTCGCCGACTACGCCCAGCGCGAGCGCCGCTTCGGCAAGATCGCGCAAGCCCGCTAAGGCCCCCACGGTGGCCAAGGCCGCAGCAGCGGGCAACGCGCGCTTTGGTGATCTGCGCCAGCGTGTGCTCTCGGGGGCGGGGCTGGCGGCGTTGGCGCTGGGCTTACTCTGGCTTGGCGGCTGGTGGGCGGCGGTGTTGGTGGCGGCGCTGGCGGGCGCAATGGCGTGGGAGTGGCGCGCCATGGTGCGCACGCCCGAGCCGCTGGCCTCTTGGGAGGTGCTGGCGCCTGTGCTGGTCTTTGGCGCTGGCGTGTTGCTCTCGCAAACCCATGGCTTTCTGGCGGGCTTGGCGCTGCTGGGCGCGGGGCTTGGTGCGCTGGCGCTGATCGATCTGCAGGCCGAACGGCGCACGACCGCGCTCTGGACGCTCGCAGGCGGCGCCTATCTCGGTGTCGCGTGTCTGGCCTTTCTCGCCCTGCGTGGGTTCGAGCCCTTTGGCTTTGACGCTGCCCTCTGGGTGGTGCTGGTGGTGGTGGCCGCCGATATCGGGGGCTATTTCGCCGGACGGCTGATCGGCGGCGCCAAGCTTTGGCCCGCTGTCAGCCCCAAGAAGACCTGGGCTGGACTGGCGGGCGCCGTGGCGCTGGCGTGCTTGCTGGGTGGGTTGTTTTCTTGGGCCACGGTCGGCACCTATTACCAGCAGGTTTGCCTCGTCTCGGGGCTGGCGGCGCTGCTGGCGCAGGCGGGCGATCTGGCCGAGTCGGCGGCCAAGCGCCACTTTGGCCTCAAGGATTCGAGTGCCCTGATCCCCGGCCACGGCGGCGTGCTCGACCGCTGCGACGGCCTGGTGGCGGCCACCCTGGCCGTGGCCGCTGCAACCGCCTGGCGCGGCCAGAGCGTCTTTATCTGGTAGGACGCGAGCGCGCTCGCCAGAGCGATACGCCGTCGCCATCACGCCTCCAAAGCGGCCCTGGGTCGAAAGCGCGCATACCCAATCTTGGGGATAGAATGCGCGCGCGCCGATCGCGGACACTCCCACGCAGGGACGCACGGCACGCTCGATTACGGTTGAGAGGCAAGCGGTGCGCCTGGGGGCGTGCGGGCGGCGGTGACACCGTCGCGCGCCGCCTGCAAACACGCGGCATGCAGGGATTGGCACCATGGGCTTTACGATCAACGACACACGAACCATCACGCAAGGTCTGACTGAAACTCAAATCGGCGTGGTCACCAGCAATGGTGTCATCCGTCCCCCCACCGGCATCGGTGTGACTGTCGGCCCCTTTGTGCACGGCACGACCGGTGACGACGTCACTCTGATCAACAACGGCACCATCGTCGCGACCGCCCCTAGCCCTGGCGGATTGGCTACGCCGGCACCGGCGACTGGCGTTTCCGTCGACGGCGAGCGCTTTACTCTGTTCAATGACGGCCTGATCACCGGCCACACCTCCGCACTCACGCTCACGAAGACGGGCGGCAATGATCTTGATGCGATGCTAATTAACACTGGCACGATCAGCGGCTTGGGGCCGGCCGCTTTCGGTATTGTTGCGGAGAGGGGCGGTGTGTCCCTAGAGAACTCTGGCACGATCACCACGGCCGAGAGTGGGTCTAACAGGCGACCGGTCATCCAAATCAACTCGTCCGTTCGCCTTGGAGAAGACCCTAGCAGTAATGTCGCACCGAGCAATTTCATCATCAATACCGGGCTGATCTCCATCCCGCGCTTTGCGCGATTTGCCCCAGTGATAGAGATTCTAGGCGATGCCAGCAATGATGTAATAAACAATAGCGGTAGTATTTCTGGTGATATTATTATAGGCGAAGGCCGTGATAGTATCATTAATAGCGGCAGCATTTCTAATTCTACCATTGACCTAGGTGCGGGCAATGACTCTTTCACCAACACGGGCGTTATCGGAGGCGTCATAGTAGGTGGACCTGGAGACGACAGATTCTCTCTAGTTTCCGGGAGCGTTACTGGCACAGTCCTGGGAGGTGAGGGCAACGACACCTATAACATCGGCGACATCCCAGTGAGCTTGTTCGAGGGTGAGGACGAAGGCGATGCCGATCGCGTTTCATCGAGTCCCTCCTGGACCCTTGGCGATAATTTTGAAGAATTGAGACTATCTGGGTCCGAGCCGCTGGTTGGGCGCGGCAACGAGCTTGATAATTTTATCGTGGGCAACGACGGCGACAATAGACTGTTTGGCGAGGACGGAGACGACAGGCTGTTCGGCGTGGAGGGCGACGACCTCCTGAACGGCGGCGACGGCGACGACCAACTGTCCGGCGGTGAGGGCAACGATACCCTGATCGGCGGCAACGGAGACGACCGACTAGAGGGCGATGACGGGGACGACACGCTCAAGGGTGGCCCCGGCCGGGATATCTTGGAAGACAGTCCAGGCGACGATCTGCTGATGGGCGAAGAGCAGAACGATCTGTTCATCATCGATTTCCGCAGCACCGGCAACGATACACTCAATGGCGGCCCCGGCAGGGACACGGTGCGCTATGACGTCTCTAACGGCGTCGAGGTCAATCTGACCAACTCCAATCGTAACAGCGGCGTGGCGCTGGGCGACCGCTATATCTCGATCGAAAACGTGCAGGGCTCGCGTGGCGACGATACGCTCACCGGAGACCAGGCCGCCAACAGCCTCGGCGCGGGCCGTGGCAACGACCAATTACGCGGCCAAGGCGGTTCGGACACGCTCAAAGGCGGTTCAGGCGACGACACGCTCTATGCCCAGACGGCAGCGATGCGGGACGAGACCGACGGCAATCTGCTCGAAGGCGGTCGCGACAACGACCGGCTGTTTGGTGAAGCGGGCCAGGATACCCTCAATGGCGGCCCTGGCGTCGATACCGTCAATGGCGGGGACGGGCGCGATCTGCTCACCTTCATCGACGAGTTGGCGGGCGTGGGCGTCTATCTCGCGAACAACAGCCGAAACGCCGGCAACGCCCTCGGCGAGCGCTATGCCTTGATCGAGGACGTGGAGGGGTCGGCCTTCGACGACACCATCGTCGGGGGGCTCGACGACAACGAGATCACCGGGCTGGGGGGCGACGACATTCTGTCTGGCCAAGGCGGGTCTGACACGCTGAAAGGCGGCGAGGGCAACGACACGCTCTACGCCCAAACCGCGGGCACGCGTAGCGAAGCCGAGGCCAATCTACTCGAAGGCGGGCCGGGCAGAGACTTGCTGGTGGGCGCTGCAGGCGGCGACACGCTGGAGGGCGGCACCGGGCGCGATACCCTCAACGGCGGCAAGGGCGAAGACACGCTGATCCCCTAGGCCAGCGATGTCGCCGACTTGGTCCTGTCGTTCGAGACCGGGAACGACAAGATCGGGCTAAGAGCCCGATTTGAAAGTAGTTGATCGATATCAGTGACTTGTGATTCACCACTTCTGCCAGGAAGATGGAGGATCAGATGCCTTGGAACGATACCGCTTGCGATCAGCATAACCGGGACCACCTGCGGTATCCAAGCGATT
>JBCDHK010000231.1:0-6312 GCA_038750185.1 Pseudomonadota bacterium | reverse complement strand
GCGGTCGTTGCCGGTGCCCAGCAAGACGGTATCGGCCCCGGCATCGCCGAAGACGGTATCGTTGCCCGCGCCGCCCACCAGGGTGTCGGGCTGTGCGCCGCCGCGGAGCAGATCGTTGCCTGCGCCGCCGACAATGCTGTCGTGGCCGTCACCGCCCTCCAGGCTGTCGTCGCCTCCGGCGCCGATCAGCGTGTCGTTGCCCGTGCCACCAAAGACGCTGTCGCGGCCGTTGGGGCCGCCCTGGGCATCATCGACGAAACGGTCATCGCCCGATCCGAGCAAGACGGTATCGGCCCCGGCATCGCCGAAGACGGTATCGTCGCCCGCGCCGCCTGCGAGGGTGTCGGGCTGTGCGCCGCCGCGCAGCAGATCGTTGCCTGTGCCGCCAGTAATGCTGTCGGGTTGCGCCCCACCGAGGATCACGTCGTTGCCCGCACCGCCGATAAGGCTGTCACGGCCCTCGCCGCCGTCCAGGCTGTCATCGCCTCCGGCGCCGATCAGCGTGTCGTCTCCCGCGCCGCCAAAGACGCTGTCGCGCCCGTTGGCGCCGGTTTGGGCATCGTCGACGAAACGGTCGTTGCCCAATCCGAGCAAGACGGTATCGGCCCCCGCATCGCCGAATACGGTATCGTTGCCCGCGCCGCCCACGAGAGTGTCGGACTGCGCGCCGCCGCGCAGCAGATCGTTGCCCGCGCCACCGACAACGCTGTCGTGGCCGTCGCCGCCCTCCAGGCTGTCGTCGCCTCCAGCCCCGATCAGCGTGTCCTCGCCCGCGCCGCCAAAGACGCTGTCGCGTCCGTTGGGCCCGGTTAGGGCATCATCGACAAAGCGATCATCGCCCGGTCCGAGCAAGACGGTATCGGCCCCCGCATCGCCAAACACGGTGTCGTCGCCGGCCTCGCCCCGAAGCGTGTCGGGCTGTGCCCCGCCGCGCAGCAGATCGTTGCCCGCGCCGCCAATGAGCACGTCGAGGCCCAGACCGCCTTCGAGCGTGTCTGCTCCGACACCGCCGCGCAGCGTGTCGTTGGCCGCGCTGCCGGTGATCAGTGCGCCGCCCGCGATGGTCACGACCGCCGTGTTGGCAATCGAGACCAGCCCGTCGGTGACCGAGTACTCGATCAGCAGATCGGCAATTTCATCGGAGACCAGATTGCTGAGCGCGCCATCGTCGAGCGTGAACAGCCCGGTCTCGGGGTCGAAGCTGAACGACAGGTTGCGCGGATTGGATTTGGCGAAATTGAAATCCTCCACCGCGAGAGCATCGCCGTCGGGGTCGGAGATGAGAGCCGGATCGAGCAGATCGACCGTGCGCCCGGTCTGGCTGGCGCTAAAGCTCGCTTCAACGGGCGAGACGAGGGGCACAGCATTGATCCGATCGCCAAAGACGATCTCGATGGTGCCGTCGCTCGTAAAGCCGTTGTCGTCGCGTGCGGTGTAGGGGATGCTCAGGGGCGCTGGCAGACCGCCCCCGGCGGGCAGGGTGGCCTCAAAGCCCGGGGTGTAGGTCAGGCTTTGGTCAGCGTTGAGGCGCAGGCGCGCGCCCTGCTCCAGCCTCACCACATCGCCGGGGGAGACCGGGGTGACATCGAGCGTATCGATGAACAGGGTTGTCGCGTTGGTCGAGGGCGTGTCGTTGGCCAGCGGCGTGAGGCGCTGGGAGGTCTCGAAGACGGCAAACGAGGCCAGGTCGTTTACCGTGCTGAGCGCGCTCAGGATCTCGGCATCGGCAATATCGCCGATGACTTCTATCTGCCCGATGACGGTTTCAGCGACGACGATGTCGAAAACCTCGGAGCCAACGCTCTCGGCTACCGATCCGCCCTTTGCGGCAGCGGTCGAACTTGCCGATGAGCCACGCGTGACGAAGTTAGGCACGGGCAGGCGAAACTCGACGGTGCCTGCGGACAGGTTGCGCGTGTCTAGGATGTCTTCGCCCACGGTGAAGTCGGTGATGCGCAGCCGGTCATCGGCGTCGTTGACGACGAAGGTGTCGCGCCCGGCCCCTCCGGTGAGTTCGTCGAACAGGGTGGGGGGCGCATCGTCCTCTGGCGCGACCACAGCGCCTTCGCGCGAGGCGACGAGGACATCGTCGCCGTCGCCGCCGATGAGTATATCGCGCCCAGTGCCGCCGATCAGGGTGTCGTTGCCGCCGCGGCCTTCGAGGATGTCGTCGCCGGCGCGGCCATCGAGCAGGTTGTCGATCGAGTTGCCGACCAGGTTATCGCCCGCCCGCTTGTTCTTTGCCCCTCGCAGCCAGCCGGCAAGGGAGGGGTAGGCCATGACGCTTTGGTTCGCGCCCTCGGCGTCGGTGCCGAACAGGTTCTCGATGTTCTGGAAGGTTTCCCTTTCTTCTTGCGGCCCCACGCCTGCCTCAAAGTTCCGCTTGCTTGTGAAGGTGAGAACGGTACCCGCCTCACCCGGCTCGGCCATGATGGCTTGCGATCCCAGCGGATTGATGCGGTCAAAATTGAGGCTCTCAAAGCCCGACGTGAAGCTCTGATCGAGGAACTCGGTGATCTGGAACGTACCCCCTATCTCCAGATCCAAGGTGTCGATCCCCGCGCCGCCGTCGTAGACGTCGTCGCCAGACTGCCCGATCAAGAGATCGTTGCCGGTGCCGCCGATCAGGGTGTCGTTGCCGCGTCCGCCATCGAGGATGTCGTCGCCGGCGCGGCCGTCGATGCTGTCGTTGCCGCGATTGCCGAAGAAGGTGTTGGCCCCGGCATCGCCGAGGAGCGTGTCTTTTTGTTCCGATCCGACCACGCCCTCCACATCCGTCACCAGATCGGTGAAGGCGTCGTTCATGCTGCCTTGGCGGGACTTGATCTCGCCCACCTGCAGATCGGCGAGGATCGGGTCGTGGCTCTGCGCATTGCTGTTGCCGCCGCCGCCTGTGTTGTTGTCGACGGCCCAATAGGCGATGATGTCGGTGCCGGCGCCGCCGTTGAAGCCGTCGGCCGCACGGCTGGCGATCATGAAATCCGAGCCGCCGCCGCCAAAGAGGATCAGGCCGCCAAAGCTCTGGCTGCTGATGGAGCCGTCGGGGGCCTGCCAGTCGTAGGTGTAATCAAACCCTTGCCCGTTGTAGCGCGATTCGAGAAAATCGGCCTTGTCGGTGCCGATGAACACCTCGAAGCCGATGATTTCGTCTTCGCGGCTCACCCGGCCGGCGAAGACCTCGGCGATGTCGTCCACGGAAAAGTCGGTGATCCGCGCGCCCTCGAAATCGCTGTCGGACAGATCGAGCGTGTCCTTGAAGCCGTCCACGAAGCGGCCCTCTCGCCCAATCGACCCGGCGTTGATCAGATCGCCAGCGCTGACGCTGCGCGCGATGTCCTCACCGCCGCCCAACGTGACCTCTTGCACGCCCGGGCCGCCGATGAAGATGTCGTCGTTGGTGTCCTCGCGACTGGAGGTGTCGGTGCCGTCGAGATCGAACCGCTCGATCCCCTCGAAGCTCGCCTCGTAATCGACATCGCGCCCGCGCAGGATGCCCTGGCCCACATCGATCACAAAGGCGCCGTCGCGCACGATGAGGATGTCCTCGCCTGCGTTGCCGAACAGGGCATCGCGGTCGCCGGGGGTGAACTCGCCCTCTGTCGAGAGGCTGATGAAGAAGGTGTCGTCGCCCTCGCCACCCACCAGCAGATCGCTGCCGGCCTGGCCCTCCAGGCGATCCGCGTCGTCGCCGCCAAACAGACGGTCGTCGCCGCCAAAGCCGCGCAGGAAGTCACGATCCTGGTTGGAACCGATCAGAATGTCGTCGTCCTCGGTGCCAAAGGCACTCGCTTCAAAGCCAGTGGGCTGGATGGTGCCGTCGGAATAGAGGAACTTCGGCACATCGGTGATGGCGATGAAGTTGAGCCGGTTTGCGCCCAGATCGTCGTTGAACAGCAGCCATTCGGCATCGGTGATCTCGTCGTTGCCGAGATCGGGATTGCCTTGGGGGCGGGTGGTGATGGTCTTGGGGGCGTCCTCGTCACCGTTGCCCTGGTCGATCTGCACGAGATCGATCTGTGAGAAGTCGACGCGGTAGGAGGTGATCTCTTCCAAAAAGGCGACCACGTCCTGATCGCCGCCTAAGGGGGCTCGGTCTTGCTCATCGTCGTTGAACACCAGCCCGGAGGAGGCGTCGATGATGTCGTTGCCCTCGCCGCCGATCAGCACGTCGTCCTTGAAGCCGCCAAGGATGATCTCGGGCGGGGCCACGGCATTGGGTTTGCGGCTCAGGAAGGCGGTAACATCGTCGGTGTTGCGCAGCCCGACATGGAACACCCGCCCATCGATGCTAAAGCGCACCGCAGGCAGATCCAGGAGGTCGCAAAACAGCGGGCCAACCTCGGCCACGGGGAACTCGAAACACGCGGCGATCGTCTTGCCCTCGTCGGCGGCACTAGGATTGTCGCGCGAATAGGGGGTGACGCCGAGGGTCGCGTCCCGCTTGTCGAGCCCAAAGCGGATCACCTGCAGCGTCTCGGCGGTGGCACACCCGATGTCGAGATCGAACAGATTGCCGATGTTGAGCACACCACTCTCGATGTCGATCAAATCAGGGAGCAGATCACCCAGAAAGGCTTCGAACTGCAGACTGAGATCGGGCACGCCGAGCGCCTCGAACAGATCACCCAGGATGAAGTCGAGATCGAAGTCCGGCAGGTTCACATAGTGCTTGAAGGCATCGACCAGGGCTTCGAAGGGATTGACCAGCTCGACGACGAAATCCTTGATCCGTTCCGCACTGGCGACGGCATCCTCCACGCTGGAGCCGACCTGGTTGAAGGCCGAGATCAACCCCTCGAACTCATCGAAGAACTCTTGGCTGAGATCGAGCCCTTGGGCCATGCGTTGGTTGACGAAATCGAGCGAGCCCTCGATCACCGCCACCTCGGCGCCGTTGGAGAGATCGAGGGTGTCGGCATCGGTGTCGGTCAGGGTCAGGCCGTCGCGCAACTCCTGCAGGCCGGCCAGCGTATTGCCGATGGTTTTCTGGCCGAGATCGAGGGCGGTCTCGGTCTCGATGACGGCCCTGTCCAGGTTTCCCAAGGCCTTGTCCGAGAAATCAGAGAGGCTGCCTTGCGCCTCGACGATCCGCTCCTGGACGCGCTCGGTCACCTTGTCCAGGATATCCACCACCCGGGCCAAGGGCTTGAGCGCGGTGCCGATGGTCGGGACGTTCGAGAGCACCTGCAACGCCGTCTTCAGCTTGCCGAGATCGTCGGAGATGCACTGGGTCAGATCGACGAACTCACCGCTTTCCTGGACGATGAATTCGGTGGCGTCGTGGAAATTCCGGAAATACTCGACGCGCCCCTCATAGGCGTCAATCAGCGTGCTCGTCTGCCCATAGAGGGTTTCAAGCTCAGCAATCGTTGTCGTCACAACCCCAGTCCTCTCGCAGCCCTACAGAGTATTGCCGAGTTGATCGGACGGGCTCTCCCCCCAACGGCCTCAGCAAACCGGCAATGCCTGCTTGCCCACCGTTGCATCGCCTGGGGACAAGGATGCCTTGAGAGCGTGGCACGATTGTCAATCGACACACTCCCCCCCAGTCGCAGTGGAAAAAGCAACTACACCGTGTTGCCAATAGGGCTGAGCAGCACTGGTGGGGCCAAGCAAAAATCGCCCTTAATCATTGGGTATTGCTACTAATTCAGGCTTTTGGTGCAGATGACGCGCTAATGGCGTGACTGACGTGCGACAGAATATACCTCATGACATCGGCGTGCGCTCTCGCAGCCGCGCCTTCAAAACCTTGGATTGCGCCCGCCCGATCGGTACAATCCTGCCATCGCGGGTCGTCGCCTGTAGATTGCCGCGGCGATAGCCGAGCTCGGCCACCTGATCGAAGGCCAGCCAGTGCGAGCGGTGCACGCGCAGCCCCTCGCCTTGGGGCACGCGCTCAGCCGCCTCGGAGAGGGTGCAACGCAGCAGTGTCTCCCCAGCCACAGTCGTGATGCGCACATACTGGTTCTCAGCGCTCATGCGCAGCACCCGTCCCCGGGTCTCGGGCGGCAGCAGCGCCTGCAAACCGCAAAGCCCCGCCGATAGCCCCATCGACGGCCCCGCCGATAGCCCTACTGCGCGAAACCGCCAAAGCGCCGCCCCCGACGGCGCCCCAAAGCGCTCAGGCTGCGCAAACAGTTGGAACATCATCAGCCCGAGCGCCGCCGTCACCCCGGTCACGGCCATGCCAGCCGCAAAAAACCACGCCGTCTTGGCAGCAAGACCGCCAGTGCCCTCAAGCCACGCGCTAAAGGCGGCCGCTGCCAGACAAAGCGGGCCATAGACCAGCGTCTGCAGCAAAATCGGCGG
>JBCDHK010000230.1:0-6313 GCA_038750185.1 Pseudomonadota bacterium | reverse complement strand
TCCGCAACGTCACCTCCGATCCTTACTCGGGGCTCGCGCCCGAGGAGGTCGAGGATCCGCGCATCACCGCAGAGTTGCTGCGCCAATGGTCGAGCCTGCATCCCGAATTCACCTTCCTCGGGCGCAAGTTCAAGATCGCGGTGACGGGCTCGGAGCATGACCGCGCCGCCATCCGCGTCCACGACATCGGCATCCAGATCGTGCGCGAGGGCGGAGAGACCGGCTATCGCATTCTGGTCGGCGGCGGGTTGGGCCGCTCGCCCTTCATCGCTAAGGAACTGCGCGCCTTCCTGCCGCGGGCTGACTTGCTGCCCTACCTGGAGGCGGCACTGCGCGTCTATAACCTCCACGGTCGGCGCGACAACAAATACAAGGCGCGCATCAAGATCCTGGTCCACGAGTTGGGGATCGAGGAATACCGCCGCCAGGTCGAGGAGGATTTTGCCCGCATCGATCGCACGGCAGTGGCCGCCCCTTCGGAGGAGGTGGCGCGCATCGCAGCCTATTTCGCGCCCCCCACCCTGGAGGTGCGCTCCGACAGCGCCGAGGCCGAGCGCCTGGCCCGCCAAGACCCCGGCTTTCGCGATTGGATGGCGCGCAACACCTACCCCCACCGCGAGCCGGGCTATGTGGCGGCGACGGTCTCGCTCAAGCCCATCGGAGGCGCGCCGGGCGACGCCACAGCCGATCAGATGCACGTCATCGCTGATCTTGGTGCGCGCTACTCGCAGGACGAGATCCGCATTACGCACGAGCAAAACGTGGTGCTGCCCCATGTCGCGCTCGGTGATCTGTATAAAGTGTACCGCGCGCTCGGCGCCGTTGGCCTCGATGCGCCCAACAAGGGGCTGGTGACCGATATCATCGCCTGCCCGGGGCTCGACTACTGTGCGCTGGCCACGGCCCGTTCGATCCCCGTCGCCCAGGCCATCGCCGAGCGCCTCGCCCCGCGCGAGCAGGAGATCGGCCCGCTCGCCATCAAGATCTCGGGCTGCATCAACGCCTGCGGCCACCACCACGTCGGCCACATCGGCATTCTCGGCATCGACAAGGCGGGCACTGAGTCCTACCAGATCACCCTGGGAGGCGATGCAACCGAGAGCGCCGCCTTGGGAGAGCGCACCGGCCCCGGCTTTGGCTTTGAGGAAGTGCCGGGCGTGATCGAGACGCTGGTCGAGACCTACCTCGCCCACCGCGAGCCTGGCGAGCCGTTCCTGCAGACCTACCGCCGCCTCGGCATGGCACCGTTCAAGGAGGCCCTCTATGCTCCTGCTTGATGTGACAGGCGCCCTCGACGACCTCTGGCCTGCCGTCGCGCTAGAGGCGCCCTTGCCGGTGTCGGGGCGCGTGCTGGTCGGGCTCGACCGCCTCGACGAAGCCGCCGCCTCGCCTTTGGAGATCGGTGTGGCCATCGCCAACGACACCGCGCTCGACAGGCTGGAGCCCCATCTGGGGCGCCTTGCGCTCATAGCCGTCGCTTTCCCCGCGTTCTCGGACGGGCGCGGCTTCTCCCTCGGGCGGCGTCTGCGCGCCATGGGCTTTGCCGGGCGGCTGCGTGCCAGCGGCCCCGTGATCGCTGATCAGTTCGGCTATCTGCTGCAATGCGGCTTTGATGAGGTGGCGCTGCCCGAGGCCGTGGCCAAGCGCCAGCCGATTGAGCAGTGGCTCGACCGCGCCCAGGCGGTCACGGTGGGCTACCAGCGCAACTACGCCGGGCGCGCCTCGATCCTCGATCGCCGCCGTGCGGCAGGGCTTGGGGGTGAGGCCAGCGCGCGTTAGTCTGGGCTTCCCCCAAGACGGAGCGCGCCATGCCCACCCCCGCAGACTACGACACCCTCGACTATCATCTGGGCGACGGCGTTGCCTGGATCACCCTGGCGCGTCCCGACAAGATGAACAGCCTCACCGCGCCCATGCGCCGCGAGTTGCTCGACGCCTTGGAGCGCGCACCCCGCGAAGCCCGCGCCGTGGTGCTGACTGGCGCTGGCGCCGGGTTTTGCGCTGGCCAGGATTTGGGCGATGCCCGCCGTTTCGACGAGATCGACCTCTCGGCCACGCTGCGCGAGGAGTATGAGCCGCTGCTGGCACGTCTTGGCCAGTGCCCCGTGCCCACCGTCGCCGCTGTCAATGGCGTGGCGGCTGGGGCGGGGGCCAATCTGGCGCTGGCTGCCGACATCGTCATCGCGGCCTACTCGGCCCGTTTTATCCAGGCGTTTGCCCGCATCGGGCTGATCCCGGATGCTGGGGGCACCTACTGGCTGCCCCGCCTGGTGGGCCATGCCCGCGCGCGGGGGCTTTGCCTGCTCACCGATCCCCTGCCCGCCGAACAGGCTGCCGAGTGGGGCCTGATCTGGGAGGCGGTGCCCGACGAAGACCTCTTGGGCCGTGCCAGCGAGATCGCCACGCGCCTAGCCGATGGCCCGACACTGGCGTTTCGCCTGATGAAGCAGGCCCTCAACGCCTCAGCCCACAACGACCTCACCGCCCAACTCGCCCTGGAGGCCGAACTCCAAGGTGAGACCGGCAAAAGCCGCGATTTCATGGAGGGCGTCTCGGCCTTTCTGGAAAAACGCCCGCCGCGTTTTGAGGGGCGGTAGTGCTCTACAGCATTTTGCGCGAACCAACGTTTGCGCAAAATGCTACAGAGCGAGCCTTCAGGGCCCGACGTCGCAGAGCCCCTCGACCTCGGTGAGCCTGCCACAGACCAATCGTGCTTGACGAAGCGGCTGGCCGAGAACCCCTGTGGGGCGTGCCACATAGCCCTGATCGCAATCACCTTTTCTCCCCGCAACACAGAGGGCAGGCTTCATAACGGTGGGGTGGCGCGGGCGAGCGATTCTCTCAACAATACCAGCGGTTGAAAGTATATCCATTTGATTCTATTGGTGGAATGCCCTTCCTGCAGAACATCGGAAAACAAAATCTGGTTTGCAGCGGCAAAGGCACGCCATTGTGGCCGTCGAAGCGCCGGGTGGGTAGTTAGATTTACTAAACCTGAGGTTGTATAGGCGCGACACAATCTTGCGTTGTGTCTCATTCACCATCAATTAACCGGTTTTTAACACAATTTGGCCGCAAAGTCTCCCCGAGTCTGGCCATTATGTTCATCCATGAACCGCGACATCTCGTACCAAAGATAACCAGTATCGGAGTCGAAAATGGTGGGACCTCTCTTCACCAGTCTGCCCGCAGCCGGGCTCGCGCTTGCCGTTCTCTTGCCGCTTAGTCTGGCTCCCGACAACGCACAGGCAGTCGACGCGGAGGCGGCCAACATCGCCGTCACCTCCGACAGCGTGGCTGATCGCATCAACTTGGCTGGACGCCAGCGCTCGCTGACGCTGAGCATGGCCAAGTCCTTCTGCTATGCCCGCTCCGGTGTCGATGCCGCGCGCAACGTCAAGGCGCTGCAAGACGACATGAGCCGCTTCGATGCCGTGCTCGATGGTTTTGCCAAGGGCGATGCCACGCTGGGGCTGTTTGCCGAGCAGGATGCGGGCGTCAAGAAGGCGTGGAACTCGGTCAATCTGATGTGGACGCCGCTCAGCGCCATCTACGTCTCGGCCCTCGATGGCGCTTTTGTCTCAGAAGAGGAATTCGGCCAGGCCATGGGGCTGACGCTGGAGGTGCGCAAGCGCTCCAACGACATGGTGGCCCAACTGCGCGCCGCCTACGCCGATGAGCTGGGCGATGGCGGTTTCGGCGATGCGGTGCTGATCGATCTCTATGGGCGTCAGCGCTCGCTCAGCCAGCAGCTTTCCAAGCTGGTGTGTCTGATGTCGCGCGGGTTTGAGCCCACCGCGACCCAGTCCGAGCTGGTGGAGGCGTTGGATCTGTTCGAGACCTCGCTCAACGCTTTCCTTGAGGGTATGCCCATCGCTGGTGTGCCCAAGCCGCCGAGCCAAGAGATCGCCGATTAGCTCGTGCGCGCTAAGGCTCAGTGGGACCCGGTGCGCCTGACCGCGGCCACCGTTGCCTCGGGCGGGGCGGTGAGCCTCAGCGATCTGGCGCGCTTTGCCGAGGGCGCCGATCTGTTCTTGATCGAGATGAACAAAGCCGTTGAACTGCTGGCCGAGCACAACGCTGCCAGCTGATCACAGAAGGGGGCGTCCAGGCTGGGTGCCCCCCAAACGACTGACGCTAAAGCGATTTCAAGGCAGGTGGGAATGCCGATGTGCTCGGAAGTCGCAATACGATAACGGCTGAGGCCGTGCCGTAGGCTCCCGCAACGCGACGGCGCCAGCCTTGGACACACGACCGCGCATTGACATGTCTCGGGCGAAGCCGCTACTCCAGAGAACAGAGTGGTGGCCGAGTGGTCGAAGGCGCTCCCCTGCTAAGGGAGTAGGCCCCAAAAGGGTCTCGTGGGTTCGAATCCCATCCACTCTGCCATTCCAACGACTTACGCTGCTTGGTCATGGTCTCGCCCAAAATCCCCGCCCATCTATTCGCACAGTTTCAGCCCCTTCTGCCCATGATCTCTGCCGCTCGGGTCTGATGCTCAGGGGAGTGCGCTCGGTAAACCCGCTCCAAAGTCTGCGAGCGCGTCGAGAAAAAAGAAGCCGCATCTTCAAGGCTCATACCGCGTTGAAAGGCCCAAGTGACCGCGGTGCGCTTCAGATCATGCACCGTGGCGTCCTCCACACCCGCACGAGCGCAAGCGTCTTCATAAGCCTTGTGGGCGGCATTCCGGGACCAGCCGTCTTTGACGACCTTCTCCCCGCCGTGCCGTGCCCAGCGCCGCAGGTAGCGCACCAGGGGAGCGGGCATCCGCACACTTTCGCGCTTCTTAGCTGTGCGCCGTTCGCGTGCGCCTTGGCGGTGGAGGATACCGCGCTCAAGATCCACCGAACCGCTGTCGAGCGACTCGGACCAGCAAAGGTTCAGAACAGCGGACAGCCGCGTACCGGTGTAGATCGAGATCACGATCAAGCGCCGTAGGTGCGGACTGGCCTCACGCAGGATCGCCCGCACCTCCGAGCGGGTAAGCCAGCGGTCGCGCGGCGGATCGGCCTTGGGCAGCATCACGGCAACCGGGTGCACCAGCAGTCCCTCGGTGTGCGCATGGTTGAGCGCTGCCTGGAGCACGCCCAGCTCGCGCCGTGTGGTGCCGGGCTTTCTGTCGCGCTCGCGTACATAGCGCCGGCATGTTTCGCCCTTGACCGCGCTGGCAGGCAGCCCGCCCCAGAACGGCGACAGCGCCTGGATCGAGTAACCCAGCGTCCTTGGGGCCGCGACCTCGCCACCCCTGCCGTTCACATAGGCCATCAGGATTTCACCGCATGTAATTTCGTCGGGCTGGGCTGGCCCTTGCCTTTCGGGCGCCCGCTGGGCGAGGTAGCGTCGGAGCGCGGCTTCAGCAGTTTCTCTACCGCCATCTCCGCGAGCCCCTGTCCGTAGGGTTTTGGGGCCGTCTCTGATAACCCAGTCGCCGGTGTCGGGGCGGTAGTAGAGCCGCGCCGGGAGGCGTTTCCTTGGCATCGCATAAATCTCCTGAGTGCCGATTCCTCGATGTAGTATCGGCGCCCGATCTTGCGGTATGGAAGCGCGCCAGAGCGGATCAATGCGCGCACCGCCTTAACGGAGACGGTCTCGTGCAGACGGTCTGCGACCTGCTCGACGGTCAGGAGGCTCGGATTGGTCATGCCGCCGACCTCCGCTGCTCTTTCATCGCCCGGCGGGCATGCTTGTCGCACCACCGATTTACCCAAGATCGCGGCGCACCATCCCTGGTGTGGCCTTTGACATGCCGGGCAGATAGCTGAAGATCCACGGCATACGGCAGTGTTTCCAAAGCCATCTTCAGGTTCTTGCGCCAGATCTTAGGTGCCTGCCTGCCTTTCTTCTGGACGCCATGCACGACGGTCATGCAGTCGGTTTGCAGTAGGATCACACGCGCACCAGCCGACACCGCAAGAAACACGCCGTTCGCCGCCGCCCAAGTTTCAGCCTCAAGTGAAGAGGCGGGCGGCATGTTGAAGGTACCAGAGCGCTGGATGGACAGACCATCATCTCCTTTGATCCAGGCTGCCCAACCAGCCGAGCGGGTGTCTGCGCAAAAACTCGCATCGGTGATCACGGTAGCGCGGGTCATACGTACATCTCCCCGTCTCGCAACGAGAACCGCCAGAGCCCGTCAGGGCCTTGCTTTACCTGCAACCGCTCGGCGAAGGCTGCGCCAAATTCGTCGATCTCGTCCTGGGTCAGCATTCCAGATGACACCGCAACCCGCACCGCTTCTTGCGCTCTTTGTCTGGCGATTTCCCCTTTCTCGTCCTGTGCAAGAACAAGCTCTCTATCGGGGTGCGCCAGAAAT
>JBCDHK010000229.1:0-6322 GCA_038750185.1 Pseudomonadota bacterium | reverse complement strand
GCAAGTCGATCGGCATCGGCTATGTCGAACCCGAACTGGCGACCGAGGGCCAACAGCTTCAAGTGCGGATGTTCCGCGATCTCTACCCGGCCACGATCTGTGCCGAGAGCCCCTACGATCCGACCAACGCCGCCATTCGCCTGGATGGCTGAGCCAGGCCTGACGCGGGGCGCAGACGCAAAAGCCCGGAGCGGGTGAAACGCTCCGGGCTGGAAGATGTACTCGGTGTGAGGCGATCAGTTGGTGCCGATAGCCTCGCCCACGGCCTCCATGGCAGCCTCTGCGCCCTCGGCAACGCTCTCAGCCGCGTCCTCGGCCATCTGACCGGCCTGTTCGAGAAGCGTCGGCTCGGTGGCCTCGTCAGCGGTCTCCTCGACCGATTGGGCCGCATCCTCGATGGCCTCGCCGGTGGCCTCTGCTGCGTCCTCCGCGCCCTCTTCGATGGCCTGGGCGGTGTCGGACTCGGCTGCATCCTCAATGGCATCGCCTGTAGCCTGGGCCGCATCCTCGACGGTGTCGCCCGCCTGTTCGATGGTCGAGCCAGCCCAGACCGGCGCCGTTGCAGCAGGCAGCACGGTGAGGATGGCAGCAAGGGCGGCAGTACCGAGCAGGGGCGTCAGGGACTTGGTCATGGCGGTCTCCATCTCGTTTGATCCAACGCGCCCGCTCTTTGCCGCCCACGTGTGTGTGGGCGGAGGCTGGGGGGCGCACCCGTCGTCGCGATGCGGCGGGTTTCGTATATCGATCAAACGTCTCAGGGCGCAGGTGGTTCCGAAAGGCGCGCAAAAATTTTGGGGATTGTCGGCATGGGCTACCGCCTCAAGGAGCCATTCAAGCCCTCAGCCAGCGCTTTAGCCAAAGCGCAAACACCGGCACCGCGACCAGAATAAACAGGATGCGCACGACGTGGTGGAGCGCGACAAAGCCCGGATCGGCGTCGATGGCGAGCGCGATCAGCGACATCTCCGCCACCCCCCCCGGCGCGTAGGCCAGTAGTGTGACGACGTAGTCGATGCCCGTGAGCGCCGAGACCGCAAAAGCAAACACCGCCGAGATCGCCATCAAGATCGTCGTGCCGCCCACCGTGGCCGCGGCGACCACCAGCCAAAGCCTCAGTGCGGTGTCGCGAAACCGGCAGCCGATGGAGGCCCCGGTAACCACCAGCGCGACCTCGACGATCCACGCCGGCAGGCTGCCCTCGATCACGCCCGTGACGCGCAGCACCGCCGAGGCCAGGATCGGGCCGATCAGGAAGGGGATGGGCAGCTTGACCCACGCCAACACCTTGACCGCCACCAGCGCCAAAGCGAGCAAAAGCGCGCCATCGGCGAGCGTGATGCGGGCGCGCTCATCGAGAAAGGCGGGCTCGGGCGCGGCAAAACCCATGAGGCCAAAAGCGATCACCGGCGCCACAAACACCACCACCGCAATGCGCAGCGATTGGGCCAGTGCTACCGAGCGGTCATCGCCGCCCAGTTCTTCGCTGAGCAACACCACCGCCGTCAGCCCACCGGGTATCGCCGAGCAAACCGCCGTCAACACATCCTGGCGCACGGCAAAGCGGTAGAACAGATAAGCCGCAGCCCCCGCCACCGGCACATAGAGCACAGCGCCCGCCAGTGAGAGCGGCCAGCGTGCCATCTCAGTGAGGGTCAGTCCGTCGAAGCTCTCGCCAAGGAACAGACCGATCAGAATGAGAAAGTTGGCCCGCAGCCAGAGCGGCACGTCCAGGCGGGCGCCGGCCAGCGTCATGGCCATGCAAAGAAACAGCGCCCCCAGCATCCACGCCAGCGGCACATGCAGCGCATGGGCGATGGCTCCGCCCACAGCGCCCACGCCCAAGCCACAGGCCATGCGTTTCAGCTTGTCGGGGCGCAGGCGCTCGCGCCAGGGCGGATCGGTGCTCATGGGAGGGCTTGTATCGGGCGGGTTATCGCGGTGCCTCTGGGGCCAGGGGCGACGCCGGGATCGACGCCGACGTCCAGGTGTCGGGCGTCTCGGTGTCGATCACCGTCTCCTCGCCCGCGCGGACGGCAGTGTAAAAACAACTGCGCCGCCCGGTATGGCACGCTGCCCCGGTCTGATTGACCAGCATGAGCAGCGTGTCGCTGTCGCAATCATAGCGCAACTCCACTAAGCGCTGGACATGGCCCGAGGTCTCGCCCTTGCGCCACAGCGCGCGGCGCGAGCGCGACCAATAGGTGACACGTCCCGTCGCCAAGGTCTCGGTCAGCGCGTGGGCGTTCATCCAGGCCATCATCAACACCTGTCCGGTGGCGGCGTCCTGGGCGATGGCCGGGATCAGCCCGGCGTCGTTGTAGCGCAGCATGGCGGGATCGAAGGCGGGCATGGCGTCTCTCCTGGCAAGGGCGTATCCGCCCCGATGGCGCAAAGCGCACCGCTGGGCTTTTACACTGTCGCGGGGCGAGCTATCTAGGGGCCACGAGAAGGAGGCGCAGCCATGGCCGTCGAACAGGATCTGATGAAGCTCTACTCGCAGCGCATTCTGGCGTTGGCCGCTGGGGTTCCCCATGGCGGACGCCTGGAGGCGCCGGGGGCGAGTGCGACCAAACGCTCGCCGCTTTGCGGCTCGACCGTGACCGTCGATCTGGAAGTCGAGAACGGGCGCATCGTAGCCTTCGCCCAGGACGTCAAGGCCTGTGCGCTTGGCCAGTCCTCGGCGGCAGTGTTGGGGGCGCAGGTGCTCGGCCTCAGCCACTCTGAGATCGCGCGGGCGCGCAAGCAGCTCCACGCTATGATCAAGCAGGACGGCCCGACCCCCGAGGCGCCCTTCGAGGATCTCGAAGTGCTGCGCCCGGCGCGCGATTATAAAAACCGCCATGCCTCGATCCTTCTGGTCTGGGACGCGACACTGGCGGCGATGGACGCGACCGGCTGAGGGGCTGCTGCCGCACCTGCGTGCGAATTGCCGCATGACGGGCTTGGCCCTGGACCGCTTCGACCCGCTCTGGAATACCCACGCGCAGGTATAGTTATCCAAATCCGGAGCGTCTGTGATGAAGCGACCGTCCCCCTTCAGCCTCGCCGTTGTAGCAGCCCTTGCTTGGGCGCCCGCCGAGGCAGTCACCGTCAACGCGGCCTTTGGCGGTGCGACGGCTGGTGGCGGCACCTATACCCTTTTCTTCACCGCCGAGTTGCCCGGCGCGCTGCCCGATAGCAGCTTCTCCGCTGGCACTCCCGGCTTGGAGAACACCCTTGATTTGGTGATCGATGGCACGCCGGTTTTCGACGAGAGCACGGCGTCGGTATTTTCGCTGTCGTTTGCGGGCGGGCAGCTGGAGAGGTTCAGCGCGGGGGGCGATCAACTCGGCCCCAGCTTTTCGATCTTCAACCTGCCGGATTTCGTCTACGGTCTGGCCCTCGACCCGCTCACCTTTCCCTCTATCCAAGGGTTTTTCGACGCGGATGCCGCGCCGGGGCAGGTTGTCCTGTTGCTGCCGGACTTGATCGACGTCGAGATCACGGGTGGTTTCGCCTCCGCCGTCGTGCCGCTACCGGCGCCGCTTTTGCTGCTGGCGAGCGGTTTGGGTGCGCTGGCGCTGGTGGGGCGGAAGGCGCAGGGATAGTGCTTCTTATATTGCGGTGCAACATGCCCTGTGTTAGCCCCGCGCCCATGGGTTGAGGCCCGCGGCTGCACCCGCAGTTTGTGGCCCGCTAGAGCATCAAGGAGGGAGCCCAATGAACATCGACGCCATCCCCGCCGGCAAGAACCCGCCGAGCGATATCAACGTCGTCATCGAGATCACCGGCGGCGCGGGCGGCGGCGCGCCGGTCAAATATGAGATCGACAAGGACAGCGGCGCTGTCTTCGTCGACCGCATCGTCAACACGCCGATGTTTTATCCGTGCAACTACGGTTTCGTGCCCAACTCGCTCCACGACGACGGCGACCCGACCGATGTCCTCGTCCTCTGCGACTTCGACCTGGCCCCGGGTGTGGTCATTCGCTGCCGCCCCGTGGGCGTGCTCAAGATGGAAGACGACGGCGGCATGGACGACAAGCTCATCGCCGTGCCGGTGGAGAAGGTCGACCCGTTCCAGGCCGGCATCCAGGATCTGGGCGACATCCCCCAGAAGACCCGCGAGCGCATCAAGCACTTCTTCGAGCACTACAAGGACCTTGAGGCCGGCAAGTGGGTCAAGGTGATCGGCTGGGGCGAAAAGGCCGAGGCCGAGACGATCCTGCTGAAGTCCATCAATGCAGCCAAGCTCAAGGCGGCGGAGTAACCCTTAGCCGAGCAGGAGATGGACCCGGGTAACTGGGTCGCTCCCCACCACGACTAACCGAAGAGAACATGCCCTCCAGCAGGGCACGCTTTCTCACCCGCTGCGCTCGCAGTCAAAGTACGAGCCCTGGGCGTAGTCGACCATGCGCAACGAGTAGGGGCCAAGCTCTTCCACCGTCACCTGATACGGCGCGAGCGGCACTGGGGGTACGCTGCCTTGGGGCGTGACGGCTATCTGGTTGCGCTCAAAGCGATAGCGCCCGTATTCCGAGACCGCCATCTGGTTGACCGCCTGGCCGTTGAAATTGGCCACCAGCGTCGCCGTGCCGTTCATCGCGTAGCTGGCGTCGGGCAGAAATTGCACTTGCATGGAGAAGTTCAGCGTCGAGAACGCATCTGTCGCCTGTTGGCCCTCGCAGATCCAAGCGCCGACCAGCAGACGCTGGTTGCGATTGGAGGGCGGCGGTGTCTCGGGCCAGGTGCGGCGGGTGCTCTCTTCTGCGGCGCGCCGGGCGGCGAGACGTTCGGCCTCGCGCTGGATCTCTGCCCGCCGCGCGGCCTCTTCCTCGGCCTGACGCGCTTTGCGGGCGCGCTCTGCCTCGGCCTCGCGCGCACGCTGGGCCTCGGCCGCACGCGCGCCCTCCGCCTCGGCCTGCCGCGCTGCCTCGCGCCGCTTGGCCGCCTCCAGTCGACGTTCAGCCTCGCGGCGACGTTCTTCGGCGCGCAGGCGTTCGGTCTCGGCTTCGGCGGCGGCGCGCTCTTGGGCCAGACGCGCTTCCTCGGCGGCGCGGGCCTCGGCCTCGGAGGCTTGACGCTCAGAAGGGGTCGGCGGCACGCTGGCAAAGCCGACCGTCTCGGCGAAGGGATCATCGGGGGCGCCGTCGAGCGGCTTGACCACGGCCCAGTCGCCATTGGTGTAGGGCATGCGCCCGAGCAGGCGATAGCGTGCGCCCATCTCGATCACCCCGATCTCGGCGCTAAAGACATCGGCTGAGCGGTGGATGTAGAGCGTCTCTTCGGCGGTCTCGACGCGGTTGATCACCTGGATGCGGGCTAAGCAGTCGCGCTCAGGCCCGGAAAGCTCGGAGAGCGCCACACCTGCGCGCCCGCCTCCCAGATCGGCAATCGCCTCGGTGGAGAGATCGCCGAGCTGGAAGGCAAACTCGACGCGCTCCTCACCAGCGCGCCGCCAGGTGAGATTGAGGATGGTCTGGCCCGAGCCTAGACGCTGGCGCACCACGGTGCGGGTGCCGTTTAGTTGCTTGAGCAAAAACGCATCGGGCAGTGCCGCGCGCATCTCGCGCGAGAGCCGGCGCGAGAGGGGCGGACAGACCACGCGGTAGACGTCATCAAAGGGCGGGCGCACGTAGACGGCTGCTGGGTTGTCGGGGGAAAACCCGGCGTTGCGCAACCGCTCGGCCACCTCCAGCGACAGGCGTTCGATCTGGCGGGAGAAGCTCTCTGCCTCGGCCTGTGTCGCCAGGAGAGCCAGGGTCAGAGCAAGGAGCGCACGCATCGGGTCATCCTGTATCGCGTCTGGGGGCGGGGCAGGGCCGAGGCTATCGCCAGCCTTGGGCAAGGCCCATGTGGGCCGGTGCCGCATGAAGGGCGCCAAACCGCCCAGGCCCGCACGCGGTGTAACGGACGATGGCGGGTCGTTGGGGAAAATCGCCACCAAAGCCGCAGTGGGGCCGTATTAGCGCTTGGCAGCCCGGCGCTCTGCCGATAGGGAGCGGCCATGGTCGTGCGTTCGCTCTATCCCGATGCCCAAAGCTATCTCCAGGCGCCGCGTAAAGCGGTGGCGCTGTTTGGCATGTCCGGTCTTGGCAAGACCCGCACCGCCAGCTTGCTGCGCGAGGCGGGGGACTGGTTTCACTACTCGGTCGATTATCGCATCGGTACGCGGTATATGGGCGAGCACATCGTCGACAACTTCAAGCGCGAGGCGATGCGCAATCCGTTTCTGCGCGAGTTGTTGCGCTCAGACTCGATCTATATCGCCTCCAACCTGACCTTTGAAAACCTCTCCCCCCTCTCGACGTATCTGGGCAAGCCCGGTGATCCCGATCGCGGTG
>JBCDHK010000228.1:0-6382 GCA_038750185.1 Pseudomonadota bacterium | reverse complement strand
CTGGTCTTCACCCTCTCCACCCTGTTCTTCGGCACGCTGCGCCTGCTTGTGACGCGCGACTATCGCCCGCTGCGCTACGGCGTCCTGAGCGTCGGTGTCCTCGCAACGCTGACCGTGGCTCACAGCTTCCGCGCAGATATCGCCTCGATGGTCAATCTCGTGCGCGGCCAAATGGTGCCCAGCCTCGCCCTCAGCCACACGGCCGGCCAAATCGAACTGCGCCGCGGCTGGGACGGCCACTACCGTGCCGACGGTGTGGTCAACGGCTATCCCCTGCGCATGATGATCGACACCGGCGCCTCCATGGTGCTCGTGCCCTATGAGGACGCCGTCGCCATGGGCTTTAAGGCCGAGACGCTGTCGTTCTCCATGCCGGTCTCGACCGCCAACGGCCAATCCTCGGTCGCGCCCGTGCGCCTGAAGACGCTGCGCATCGGCCCGATCGTCATCGACGACGTGCCCGCCGCCGTCGCACCGCCAGGGCGTCTCGCCTCACCGCTGCTCGGCATGAGCTTCCTGGAGCGCTTGTCCGAAACCACCTTCCGCGGCGACCGTCTGATCCTACGCGCCTCCGTCGAAGACATGACCCCCAAGTGACCTGCAAGGGCCCTCTGGGTGAGGGTCGTGTTGCTTGAGGGGTTGCTCCAACAGCCAAACGCGCGGGGTGAGGTGATCCCTACGACACCCGCGCGGCAAGCCATTGGCCAAGGAGGGTGTTACCCCTGCGCCATGCGCTCCAGGGCGCTGCGCTCCAGCCCAACCGCTTCCCCAGCGGCTAGGATGCTGTCCCAAACCCCTTCTGAGAGCGGCAAGCCATTCCGGCGCCGCTCAGTCTCGCGGGCGTGCTCGATATCGCCGGGGATCGCGACCGAGGCCACGCCCACCCCGGGACGCGTCCGGCGCACCGTCTCGACATAGGCCCGCACGGAAGCGCCATAGCCGTGGCCGTCATCGAAGCGGGCGGGATCGAGATAGAGCGAGAGCATACCGTTGTGGACGCCTCTGCCCTCCGACGCCTGCCCAGCCCCCGACCCGGTCAGCGCACCGGCGAGCAATTCGCAGGCAATCCCCAGCCCCGAGCCCTTGTGCGCGCCCATGGCCGCCAGCGCACCAGTGCCTCTGCTGGCATCAGGAGCCTCGCCCTCGGGCACACGCCCGTAGAAGATCGCCGGATCGTCGCTCTCCGCGCCTTCGGGGGTGACAAAAGCCAGCTCGCGCGTCGGCGTGCCAGCCTGATACGCGATCATCGCCTTGCCCTCAGCAATGCGCGAGGTGGCGAAATCCAGCACGAAATCGCCCGCGCCCTTATCCTCGCTGCGGCCAAACCCGCCATTTGGCACCCCGATGCACACCGGCGCCGTCGAGAGCACCCGCTCAGCCCCGCCAAACGGCGCAACCAAGAGCGAATTATAGACATTGACGAAATGCACCGAGACCAGACCCGCCTCGCACGCCATCTCGGCCCAAGCACCGATGCGCCCCAGATGGCCCGCCCGGCGCAAACCGATCACCGCCACGCCATGCTCGCGCGCTTTGGCAAGCCCGATCTCGACCGCCTCGCGCCCGACAACCTGGCCAAAGCCCAACTGCCCATCGAGTAGCGCAAAAGCACCCCCGTCGAGCACGCTCTCGATATGCTTGCCAAAGTGGACCGCGCCCTCGCCCACCCACTCGATATACTTCTGAGTGCGCGCCACGCCGTGGCTGTCGTGGCCTTTGAGGCTGGCCTCGACCAGATTGTCGGCGATGGCCTGGGCCTCGGACGCGCTGGCGCCTGCGGCCTCGAAGATGCGCGCCAGCACCCCGGCAAGGGGGGTGCTCGGGATATGAAGTTCGGTCATGGGGCTCCTCCCGTGGCGGCCCTTTACGGTGCCGCTCTGTTTTTCGGGAGCACTGTATCCGTCACCGGCCCCGGCGCTCAACCGAAAGCGTCGGGCTCCTCGGCCTTGCGCTGGGCGACAAAGGCCTGCAACGCCTCATCGACGGCCACGTCCATGGGCGGGGCCTCATAGGTGGCAAGTAGATGCTCGACCCGCTTGGCCGCCAGTTGAAAACTGTCGAGCCCACCGGCCTCGGCCCAGGTCTCGAACGGTTTGTAATCGAGCACCTCTGAGCGCCAAAACGCCGATTTGAAATTGTTCTGGGTGTGGGCGCAGCCCAGAAAATGCCCCCCCGGCCCCACTTCGCGCAGCGCATCGAGGGCTTGGGCGTTGTCGTCAGCCGCCACGCCGGCGGCCACATGGTGGAGCACGCCCAGCTGATCGGCATCAAGGACGAGCTTTTCGGGGCTGGCCACCAGCCCCCCCTCCAGCCAGCCAGCCGAGTGCAGCATGAAGTTAACCCCCCCCAAGAGCGCCGCATTCAGCGTATTGGCGCTCTCGTAGGCGGCCTGGGCGTCGGGCAGCTTGGAGGTACACAAACCCCCGCCCGAGCGAAACGGCAGCCCGAGGCGGCGCGCCAGTTGTCCCGCCCCATAGAGGATCTGAGAGGCCTCGGGCGTACCCATGGTCGGCGCGCCCGAATTCATGTCAATCGAAGTGACAAACGCGCCCATGATCACCGGCGCGCCGGGGCGGACCAGTTGCGAATAGGCGATACCGGCCAGCGCCTCGGCCAGCACTTGGGTCAGCGTACCGGCCACCGTCACCGGCGCCATGGCCCCGCCGACGATAAACGGCGAGACGATGCAGGCCTGGCCCGCGCGGGCATAGACCTCCAGCGCCCCCATCATGGTGGCGTCAAAGGTCAGCGGCGAGTTGATGTTGATCAGCGAGGTCATCACCGCGTGCTCGGCCACGAAATCCTTGCCGAACAGGATCTCCGACATCGCCACCGAATCGATGGCGCGCTTGGGATCGGTGACGCTGCCCATGTAGGGTTTGTCCGAGTAGCGCATGTGGGTGTAGAGCATGTCGAGGTGGCGCTTGTTGACGGCCACATCCGTCGGCTCGCACACCGTGCCGCCCGAGTGGTGGAGCCACTTGGAGCGGTAGACCAGTTTCACGAAGGTGCGGAAATCCTCCATGGTGGCATAGCGCCGCCCGCCCGCACAATCGCGCACGAAAGGCGGGCCGTAGACCGGCGCACAGACCAGCGTGTTGCCGCCGATCTCGACCGTGCGCTCAGGGTTGCGCGCGTGCTGGGCAAAGCGTGCTGGCGCCGTGGCGCAGAGCTTTCGCGCAAGCCCGCGCGGAATGCGCACGCGCTCGTCGGTGACCTCCGCCCCAGCCTCGCGCCAGAGGGCAAGCGCGGCGGGGTTTTCGGCAAAGACCACCCCGATCTCTTCGAGCACGGTCTCGGCGTTGTGCTCGATGATCTCCAGGGCTTCTGCGTTCAGGATCTCGAAGTTGGGAATGGCGCGCTCGATAAACCGCGCCGCCTCGACGCGCACGGCGGTGCGCTCGGCGCGTCTGGCAGCGCCCCCGCCCGCGCCTCGGGCACGGCGGCGGGGTTTGGCGGTGTCCTGAGCGGGGTCTTGACCTTCGAGCATGGGCGCGCGCCTCTTGTCTTGGCGTGGGAGCGGGGTTTCCGTCTTAATGGCGGTGCGGCGCAGCACGGTCGTGAGCGAATTCGCCCTGTCGTCGGTCGGGAGCGACATGAGCCCGCGCCAGCGCGTGACAGCCGCGCAGCGAACGGCTAGAGGGAAGGCTTCCCAGCCAGAGAGCTAGAGCGCCGATGTCCCAAGCCCCCGATCCAGCGCCAGCCGTGCTCGACGCCCCCGCGCACCACGAGTGCTGCCTGATCGTCGATTTCGGCTCGCAGGTGACCCAGTTGATTGCCAGGCGTCTGCGCGAGGCTGGCATCTACTGCGAGATCCACCCCTTCGACCGCGCAGACAAGGGGCTGATCGTGCGTCTTGCCCCCAAGGCCATCATCCTCTCGGGCGGCCCGGCCAGCGTCGAGGACGAGGGCTCGCCCCGCGCCGATGCGGCGGTGTTTGAGGCCTGTGTGCCCGTGCTCGGTATCTGCTATGGCCAGATGACCATGGTCGCCCAACTCGGCGGGCGCGCCGAGGGCGGCCACCACCGCGAGTTTGGCCGCGCCTTCGTCACCCTGGAGAGCGCCTCGCCGCTTTTCGAGGGCATCGCCGCGCCCGGCGAGGCGACCGAGGTCTGGATGAGCCACGGCGACCGGGTCACGGCGCTGCCCCCCGGCTTTGGCATCGAGGGCGCCAGCCCTGGCGCGCCCTACGCCGCCATCGCCGATCCCGAGCGCCGCTTTTACGGGCTGATGTTCCACCCCGAGGTGGTCCACACCCGCGACGGCGCGCGGCTTTTAGCCAATTTCACCCGCCTCGCCGGTATGTCAGGCGATTGGTCCATGGCCGCCTACCGCGCCCAGGCGGTGGCCGGGGTGCAGGCGCTGGTGGGCCAAGGCCGGGTGGTCTGCGGTCTCTCAGGGGGCGTCGACTCCTCGGTCGCGGCCGTCCTCATCCACGAGGCCATCGGCGACCGCCTCACCTGCGTCTTTGTCGACACGGGGATGCTACGCGCAGGCGAAGCCGAGGAGGTCGTCAGCCTCTTTCGCGACCACTACAACATCCCCCTGATCCACGCCGACGAGCGCGAGCGCTTTCTCCAAGCCCTCGACGGCATCACCGACCCTGAGGAAAAGCGCAAGACCATCGGGCGGCTGTTCATCGAGGTCTTCGAGCACCACGCCGCCAAGGCCGAAGCCGAATTCCTCGCCCAGGGCACGCTCTATCCGGACGTGATCGAATCGGTCTCGGTCAGCGGCGGGCCCTCGGTGACGATCAAGTCCCACCACAACGTTGGCGGCCTGCCAGAGCGCATGTCGCTCAAGCTGGTCGAGCCGTTGCGCGAGCTGTTCAAGGACGAGGTCCGCGCCCTGGGCCGCGAGCTTGGCCTGCCGGAACGCTTCGTCGGGCGCCATCCGTTTCCGGGGCCGGGGCTGGCGATCCGCTGCCCGGGCGAGATCACCGCTGACAAGCTGGCCATCCTGCGCGCCGCCGACGCGATCTATCTCGAAGAGATCCGCCGCGAGGGCCTCTACGACGCCATCTGGCAGGCCTTTGCCGTGCTGCTGCCCGTGCGCACCGTCGGCGTCATGGGCGACGGACGCACCTACGAATACGTCTGTGCGCTGCGCGCCGTCACCTCCGTCGACGGCATGACTGCCGATGTCTACCCGTTTGAGGCAGCCTTCCTGGGGCGCGTGGCCTCGCGCATCGTCAACGAAGTGCGCGGCATCAACCGCGTCACCTACGACATCACCTCCAAACCCCCGGGCACCATCGAATGGGAGTGATCGGGCGCTGGCTCACACGCCTGGTCTGGCTCGGCGCGGGCGTGTTCGCGCTCACGCTTGCCGGGGTCTGGTATGCTGATCGCGTGGTGCGCGCCGAGACGCTGCTCGGGCGCGGCCTCGACGCGCCGGTCGATGCGGTGATCGTGCTGGGTGCCGGGATCGACGGCGATGGCACCCTGGCCTTTGTCTCGCGCCGGCGCGCTACCGCAGCCGCCCAGCTCATCGCCGAGGGTCAGGCAGGCGCGGCGATCTTCTCGGGCACGCTCAAGAAGATGTACCCGCCCCACTCCGCCGGTGCGATGATGCAGGCCCACGCCATAGCGCTGGGCACCCCCCCTGCCCTCACCGTAGCCGAACCGCGCTCGCGCTCGACCTTCGAGAACCTGCGCTTTTCCTTTGCCATCGCCGACGAACGCGGCTGGCAGCGCCTGGCCATCGTCTCCGACGCCTACCACCTCAGCCGCGCCTGGGCGCTGGCGGCCTACCTTGGCCGCCCCGAGATCGAGATCGTCGCCGCGCGCGGCTTCGACTGGGACTGGTGGCCAATCAAGCTCGCCCACCGCATCCGCGAGGCGCTGGCCTGGTGGTTTAACCTCGCCAAAATCGGCGCCTGGGAGGGCCTGGGGCTCTTCGGCCTCAGCGACGAGACCCGCCAGGAGTGGGTCTGGTGAGCACCGCAGCCCTCAGCCCCGCGCCGCTCGGTGCGGCTTTGTGGATGGCTGGAGCCATCGCCTCGTTCTCGCTGATGGCGGTGGCGGGGCGCGAACTGTCCGACACGCTCGATACCTTTGAGATCATGGCGTTTCGCTCGATCGTCGGGCTGGCCTGTGTGCTGAGTGTTGGCGTGGCACTCGGGCGGCTCTCAGAAGTGCGCATGTCTCACCTCGGCCTTCACGCGCTGCGCAACGTGGCGCATTTCACCGGGCAGAACCTGTGGTTTTATGCCATTGCCACCATCCCGCTGGCTCAAGTCTTCGCCTTGGAGTTCACCAGCCCGCTCTGGGTAGCCGTGCTCGCCCCGCTCCTGCTCGGTGAGACGATGCCGCGGGCGCGCGGGGCGGCCATCGCGCTCGGCTTCATCGGCATTCTGATCGTGGTGCGCCCGGGCGTCGTG
>JBCDHK010000227.1:0-6382 GCA_038750185.1 Pseudomonadota bacterium | reverse complement strand
TTTCAACCACCTGGCTTATGGTGTGGCCGGCAGCACGCGTTGTGCGCTGTTGCCTGGAGCGGTGGTCGTCTGGAGCCGGCGCGGGGCCGGGCTCTCGGCCTGCCAGGTGGTGCTGTTTCGCGGGCGTGCCCTGCGCGAGGGGTGGTCGATCGTGGCGGTCGAACTCAAGCCCGGCTTTGGCGCCCATGTCGGCCCTGGCGAGCCGGTGGCAGGGGTCTTCGTACCAGACGACGATGCGCCGCCCATCCGCATCGATGTCGAGGCGTTGCCGCTACGCTTTCGTGTCAGCGGTGGCGTGCCCTTGCCCAAGGCCGAGTTTCGCGCGGCCATCGATCGGGTGATCTTGTCGGGGCCTGCCGGCGCGCGCGATTGGCGGCGCGGCTTCATGCACTAATACCACCGTGCAGTGACAACTCACCACCCCGCGCGCCCGCATGGGCCCCCGTTCCAGGGTATACTCTGGGGGCACATGCGGGCGCACGGGGTGGTGGGTGGGTTCCACTCAGTGCAACTTGGTATAAGGGGCAAAAGCGCCGCCATGCTGCAAAGCAGCGCTTGCCATGGCCTCTGCCAAAGGCTACCTGCCGCCGCATGAAGACGTCCGTGGAAATCACCCCGGGCGCCGTTACCGTTTGCGGCGCGCCTGAGGGCTTCGATGCCAAGCTGCTCGCCGATCTGGTGGCGCGCGCCAAGGGGCCTGTCCTGCACATCGCGCGCGATGATGCCCGTGCTGCAGCCCTGCGCGAGGCGCTGGCCGTCTTTGCCCCCGATCTGCCCGTGCTCGGCTTTCCGGCTTGGGACTGCCTGCCCTATGACCGCGTCTCGCCCAACCCGGTGATCGAGGCCCAACGCTTGGCCACCTTGGCCGCGCTCGCGCCGGGCTGGGAGCGGCCGTCTGTCGTGCTGGCCACGCTCAACGCCGCCACCCAGCGCCTTGTGCGCCCTGAGGTGATGGCCGAGGCGAGCTTTAGTACCGGTGTAGGCCATGCGGTCGATCTCGACGCGCTCCTGGCTTGGCTCGCGCGCATGGGGTTTGAGCGCGTGCCCACTGTCTCCGAGACTGGCTCCTACGCTGTACGCGGCGGCATCGTCGATATCTTCGCGCCGGGCGCCAAGCACCCGGTGCGCCTCGATTTCTTTGGCGATGTGCTGGAGGGCGCCCGCCGCTTCGACGCCGCCACTCAGCGCACCCTCGCCAAAATCAAGCGTGTCGAGTTCGCGCCCGCCTCCGAGGTGGTGCTGGACGAGGCCTCGATCCAGCGGTTTCGGCGTGGCTATCGTGAGGCCTTTGGCGCGCCGCGCCTCGGCGATCCGCTCTATGCCGCGGTCTCGGAGGGGCGCAAGCACCAGGGGATGGAGCACTTCGCGCCGCTCTTTCACGCCGAGATGGCCACGCTTTTCGACTACCTGCCGGGCGCTCCCGTTGCCCTCGACGCCCGCCTCGATGAAGCCTTCGCCGCGCGCCTTGAGACCATCCGCGACCATCACCGCGCCCGCACCGAGGCGGCAGAGCGCGCCTCGATGGGCGAGACCCCGGTCAGGCCCTTGCCCCCGGATGCGCTCTATCTGATGGAGGACGATTGGACCGCCGCCTTGGCCCAGCGCCCGGTGCGCGCCTTCACGCCCCATAAGCTCCCCCTCGGCCCCGGTGTGATCGATGCCGGCGGGCGCATGGGGCGTAGTTTCTCGCCCGAGCGCCAGCAGGAGGGCGCGGGGCTGTTCGAAGCGCTGGTCAATCATGTGCGCACTCGCGCCAAGAAAGGCCCGGTCGCCATCGCCTCCTATTCCGAGGGCGCGCGTGATCGCCTTGCCACGCTGCTCTCCGACCATGGGCTGGAGAGCCGCCTCGCCCCCCCGCGTTGGCAGGACCTGGAGGGTGGGGTCAACTTGATGGTCTGGGGCCTCGAACAGGGGTTTGAGACCCCCGACGCCACGGTGATCTCCGAGCAGGATGTGCTGGGTGACCGCCTGATCCGCCGCCCTAAGAAGGGCCGTCACGCCCATGAGATGCTGCGCGAGGCGCAGTCACTCACGCCGGGTGACTTGGTGGTCCACCTCGAACACGGCATCGGGCGCTATCATGGGCTGGAGACCGTGACCGCCGCCGGCGCGCCGCATGAGTGTCTGACGCTCGAATACCACGGCGGCTCCAAGCTCTACCTCCCCGTCGAGAACATCGAGCTACTCAGTCGCTACGGCCAAGAGAGCGGCGAACTCGACCGTCTCGGCGGCGGCGCTTGGCAGGCGCGCAAGGCCCGCATGAAGGGCCGTATCCGCGACATGGCCGACAAGCTGATCGCCGTGGCCGCGGCGCGCATACTCAAGCAAGGTGAGGTGATCGAGCCCGAGGACAGCGGCTATGCCCGCTTTTGCGCCCGCTTTCCCTATCTCGAGACCGACGACCAGCTCTCCGCCATCGCCGATGTGTTGAGCGATTTGGGCTCGGGCCGCCCCATGGACCGCCTGATCTGCGGCGATGTGGGCTTTGGCAAGACCGAGGTGGCCCTGAGGGCAGCCTTTGTCGCCGCCGCCACGGGGCTCCAGGTGGCTGTAGTCACGCCGACCACGCTGCTCGCGCGCCAGCACGCCAAGGAGTTTGCCGCGCGTTTTGAGGGCACCGGCCTCAAGGTGCGCCAACTCTCCCGCTTCGTCTCGACCCGCGAGGCCGCCGAGACGCGCAAAGGGCTGGCCGAGGGCGAGATCTCGGTGGTGGTCGGCACCCACGCGCTGCTCGCCAAATCGGTCAAGTTCTGCAATCTCGGCCTCTTGATCGTCGATGAGGAACAGCACTTTGGTGTCGCCCACAAGGAGCGCCTCAAGCAACTGCGCGCCGACGTCCATGTCCTGACCATGACTGCGACGCCGATCCCGCGCACGCTGCAACTGGCCATGTCGGGCGTGCGCGAGCTGTCGATCATCGCCACGCCCCCGGTGGATCGCTTAGCCGTGCGCACCTATGTCGCGCCCTTCGATGCGGTGACGGTGCGCGAGGCGCTGCTCCGTGAGCGCTACCGCGGCGGGCAGTCGTTTGTTGTGGTGCCGCGCATTGCCGATATCGCCGACATGGAGGCGTTCCTGGCCGAGCAGGTGCCCGAGGTCAAACCCATCGTAGCCCATGGCCAGATGGCAGCGGGCGAACTCGACACCCGCATGAACGCCTTCTACGACGGGCAATATGATGTGCTGCTCGCCACCACGATCATCGAGTCGGGGCTCGATATTCCGACCGCCAACACCCTGATCGTCCACCGCGCCGATATGTTTGGCCTGGCCCAACTCTACCAGATCAGAGGCCGGGTCGGACGCGCCAAACTGCGCGCCTATGCCTATTTCACCACCGAGGCGAAAAAGCCGCTCACGCCCCAGGCCGAGCGTCGTCTCAAGGTGTTGGGCTCGCTCGATACGCTGGGCGCGGGCTTCGATCTAGCCTCCCACGATCTCGACATTCGCGGCGCGGGCAATCTGCTCGGCGAAGAGCAATCGGGGCATGTGCGCGAGGTCGGGTTCGAGCTGTACCAGTCCATGCTGGAGGAGGCGATCGCCAAGATCCGCTCGGGCGAGAGCGCGGTCGCCATAGAGGCCGATGAGACCTGGGCGCCCCAGATCAACCTCGGCGTCGCGGTGCTGATCCCCGAGGACTACGTGCGCGATCTCGATGTGCGCCTCGGGCTCTACCGCCGTTTGGCGGGTCTTGAGACGCGGCGCGATCTGGAGGGGTTTGCCGCCGAGTTGCACGACCGTTTCGGCAAGCCGCCCTCCGAGGTCGAAACCCTCCTCAAAGTGGTCCGTATCAAGGCGATGTGCCGCCGCGCGGGCATCGCGCGCCTCGATTGTGGGCCCAAGGGCGCCACGGTGCAATTCCGCAGCGACAAGTTTGGCAATCCGGCGGGGCTGGTGGGCTTTCTCAACGATCAGAGGGGCTTGGCCAAACTCAAGGACAACAAGCTGGTGGTGCGCCGCGACTGGGGCGTGGACGATCAACGCCTCAAAGGCGCCTTCGCCGTCGCGCGCGATCTGGCCAAGCTGGCCGAGGCCGAAGCCGCCTGAACGCTCTAGCGCCCAGACAGGCGCTCAGTCATCCTGGCCTCCCAGCTACAGGAGGCCCCATGCTCGACCCCGATCTCTTCCTCGCCTTTCTGGCCACAGCCATCGTGTTTGCCGTCATGCCCGGACCGGCGCTGCTTTATGTCGGCGCACAGACGCTGGCGCGCGGGCGCCGTGCTGGTCTGATGGCGGTGCTCGGGATCACCGTCGGGGGCCTCTTGCATGTGGTGGCGGCAACCCTCGGGCTCTCGGCGATCTTCCGCCTTGTCCCCGAAGCCTATCTGGCGCTCAAGCTGATCGGGGCGCTCTATCTGATCTGGCTCGGCGTGCAGATGATCCGCGGCGGCGGCGAGAGCGCCTCGATCCTGCCCCCAGCCAAAAGTGCGCGCCGCGCCTTTCTCGAGAGTGTGGCCGTCGAAGTACTCAACCCCAAGACGGCGCTGTTTTTCATCGCGCTTCTCCCCCAGTTCACCACGCCCGAAGCTGGGCTGGTGCTCTGGGCGCAGTTTTTGCTGCTCGGCTCGATCTGTCTCGCCCTGTTCGCGCTCTCGGACTTCGTATGCGTCTTCTTTGCCGAGCGGGTCATGCGCCATTTCCGCACCAACCCGCGGGCGGGCGCTGCGGGGCGCTGGATCGGTGGCACGGTACTCGGCGGGCTTGGCGTCAAGCTGGCGTTGGAGAAAAGCTGAGCCGATTGTTGCCACATGGTGAACGCAGTGTTGTGCATCGCGGCATTTGCAGCGCACCCCCGCATACTTATCTGGGCCTGACGCGACGGCGCGGCACTCCCCGCCGCGGCGCGACAACCCAAGGAGGCAGCGATGGCCGACATCTCCACCCTGTTCACCCCGTTGCAGATCGGCGACACCAACGTGCCCAACCGCGTCCTGATGGCGCCGCTGACCCGCAACCGCGCCTACCCCGACGGCACGCCCCACGAGATGGCGATCGAGTACTACCGCCAGCGCGCCTCGGCAGGCCTGATCCTAACCGAAGCCACCCAGATCTCGCCCGAGGGCAAAGGCTATATCAACACGCCCGGCATTCACTCCGAGGCCCAGGTCGCGGCTTGGAAGAGGATTACCGACGCCGTCCATGCCGGAGGCGGGCGCATCTGGATGCAACTCTGGCACGTCGGGCGCATCAGTCACACCTCGCTGTTGCCGAATGGCCAGCCGCCCGTGGCGCCCTCTGCCGTGCGCGCCGCCGCCCAGACCTTTACCGAGAACGGTTTTGAGGACACCTCCGAGCCGCGCGCGCTGGAGGTTGCTGAGATCCCGCGCCTGATCCAGGACTACGTCAAGGCGGCTGAGAACGCCAAGGCGGCGGGTTTCGACGGCGTCGAAGTCCACGCCGCCAATGGCTATCTGCTCGACCAGTTCCTGACCGACGGCGCCAACAAGCGCACCGATGCGTACGGCGGCTCGGTCGAAAACCGCATGCGCCTGCCGCTCGAAGTGATCCAGGCCGTGACCCGCGTCTGGGGGACTGGGCGTGTCGGGGTGCGCCTCTCGCCCTTTGGCACCTTCAACGGCATCGAGGAGAGCGACCGCGAGGGCACGTTTTCGGCAGTCTACCGCGCGCTCGACAAGCTGGGGCTGGCCTATCTGCACGTCATGGAAAAATTCCCCGGCATCGAGGTCTCCGACGCCGACACCGAGGCGCTGGAGCGGCTGCGCGGGCTCTGGTCTGGGGTCTACATCGCCAATGGCGATTTCGACGCCGCCACCGCCGCTGCCTGGATCGCGCGCGACCGCGCCACGGCGGTGACCTTCGGGCGCCCGTTCATCGCCAACCCGGACCTGCCCGAGCGTTATCGTCTCGGCGCAGCCCTCAACGAAGCCGACGGCAACACCTTCTACGGCGGCGACACCCGCGGCTACACCGACTATCCGTTCCTAGAGCGTGCCGCCTAAGCAGCCGTCGCCATAGCCGCGTGCCCTAGAGCATGTTTCGATCAATTGGGATCAAGTAGCATGCTCTAGATCTTTGCTTTGCAGCGATTTCTTAATCACCAACCTATGCAGGTTGGCTGGAAATCGCTCTGACAGTCCGACGCCGCCTGGCGCCGGTGGCGCGCGCGCCCTCTCGGCTGGGCAACTACGCCGACCTGGGTGGGTGGGGCGCCAGGTGGCGTCGGGCTGGGGGGCTTTGGGGGCGGGTCTTGGCTGGGAGGCCTTGGCTGGCCGGATGCTGCTGCTTACGTTAAACTACGGCGTCTCTCAGCACTCGCCAAGAAACCACGCCTGAAATCAGGAAAACCCAGGAGACCGCCATGGTAGCCTCGACCACCCCCGCCCCGACGCACACCCAAGCCCGCCCAACCCCCCGCCAAACC
>JBCDHK010000226.1:0-6392 GCA_038750185.1 Pseudomonadota bacterium | reverse complement strand
GGCGCGGCCTCGGAAGTCGCGCTCTATCCCAACCTGACCTACAAGGATCCGGTTTGGCGTGCGCTCTTTCGCGACAAGCGCTTTCGCCAGGCGCTCAGCCTCGCCATCTCGCGCAAGACACTGGATAAAGTGCTCTACTTTGGCCTCGCCGAAGAGCGCGCCAATGCCGCCCTCGAAGAAAGCCCGTTCTTCGATCCCGAGCACGCTGCGTCTTACGCCCGCTTCGATCTCGACGAGGCCAACCGCCTGCTCGATCTGATCGGACTCGACCGGCGCGATGCCTCGGGCACACGCCTTCTACATGACGGACGCCCAGCCGAAATCATCATCGAGACCGCGGGCGAGCGCCAGGAAGTCGAGGACACCCTGGAGATCGTCAAGGAGACCTGGAAGCAGATCGGCATCCGCCTCATGGTCCGCCCGACCGACCGCACCATCTTGCGCAACCGCGCCTATGCGGGGCTTTGCATGATGGTCGCCTGGTACGGCTGGAACAACGGCATCCCAACGCCGGATGCCGAGCCCTCGGAACTGGCGCCGGTGATGCAGACCAACTTCAACTGGCCGGTCTGGGGACAGTACTACCAGACCAAGGGCGCTGCCGGTGCGCCCCCCGAAGGCGAGGCACCCGAGCGGCTGATGACGCTCTACGACGATTGGCTCAGCGCCGCCAACGACGACACCCGCGCCGACATCTGGCAGGAGATGCTGGCCATCCACGCCGAGGAGGTGTTCGTGATCGGCACCGTCTCGCGCGCGCCCTTGCCCATCGTGGCGAGTGCCGGCTTGCGCAACGTGCCCAAAGAAGCGCTCTACGCCTGGGATCCGGGCGCGCAGATCGGGCTCCACCGCATGGACGAGTTCTTCTATGCAGGCAAAACCCAGGCAGCCCCCGAATGATCGCCTACCTGATCCGCCGCCTAGCCACCATGCTCGTCACCCTGGTGGCGATCTCGGCTTTGGTGTTCGTGATCATTAACCTGCCACCCGGCAACTACCTCTCCAACCGCATTGCCGAGATGCAGTCCTCGGGCGAAGCGGCAGGCATCTCCCAGGCCCAGGCCCTGATCGAGGAATACGCGCTCGATAAACCGATCTGGCAGCAATATCTGATCTGGGCTGGGCTCTACCCCGGCCCCAACGGCTTTGATGGCCTCCTCCAGGGCCAGTTCGGCTGGTCGTTCGAACTGGAGCGCCCGGTGATCGAGGTGGTGGGCGAGACCGCCGCGCTGACTGCCTTGGTCAACTTCACCTCGCTCCTCTTCGTCTATCTGGTGGCGCTGCCGCTTGGCACGCTCGCTGCCGTGCGTGCCAACACCTGGATCGACTATATCGCCTCCTTGATCGGCTACATCGGCCTCGCCACGCCCAACTTCCTGCTGGCGCTCCTGCTGCTGACCTACGGCGCGCGCTATTTCGACATCCCCATCGGCGGCCTGATGGCGCGCGAGTTTGAGGGCGAGCCCATGTCCTGGGCCAAGTTCACCTCGATCCTGAGCCATCTCATCGTGCCCACCATCGTCATCGGCACTTCGGCCACCGCCGTGGTCATGCGGCGGTTGCGCGCCAATCTGATGGACGAACTCCACAAACCCTACGTCGAAACCGCCCGCGCCAAGGGCGTCGGCCCCACGCGCCGCATCGTGCGCTATCCGCTGCGCATGGCGCTCAACCCCTTCGTGGCCGACATCGGCAACATGGCACCGCAACTCGTCTCGGGCTCGGTGATGGTCTCGGTGGTGATGAGCTTGCCCACCCTCGGCCCCGTGCTCCTCCAAGCACTCAAATCCCAGGACATCTTCATGTCGGGCTTTGTGCTGCTCTTCGTCTCGGCGCTGACGCTGATCGGCATGCTGATCTCCGACATCCTGCTCGCCCTGCTCGATCCGCGCATTCGCCTGAGCGGCGCCAAAGCCTGAGGGGCCCCATGGACCACTACGTAGCCCCCGACGATCAAACTCCCGCCCTCGATCGCCAACGCCTGGAGCGCGCCGATCTCGACGCGCCGACCTGGGTGCTGATCTGGCGGCGCTTTCGCCGCCACCGCTTGGGGCTGGTGTGCCTCATGTTTCTTGGGCTGCTCTACGCCATGCTGCCCTTCATGGAGACCATCGCGCCGTATCCGCCCAATCGTTTTGACGAAAACCACGTCTATGCGCCGCCCCAAGGGCTCTATTTCTACCACCAGGGCGACTATATCGGCCTTCACACCTATCCCACCGCCACCGTCTACAATCCAGAGACCGGGCTCGTCAGTGCCCAGACCGATTTCGACACGCCCCAGCCGCTTAGGTTATTTGCGCTTTGCGGCGAGACCTACCGCTTTCTCGGCCTGATCGAGAGCCGCTTTCACCTGATCTGCCCCCCCGAAAACGGCACGCTGTTTCTGGCGGGCTCTGACCGGCTCGGGCGCGATGTGCTCTCACGCGTCCTGCACGGTGCGCGGCTCTCGCTCACCATCGGGCTGATCGGGGTGGCGGTGAGCTTTGCGCTGGGCCTCGTGCTGGGCGGCATGGCGGGGTATTTCGGCGGTATCGTCGATGCAACTGTCGCGCGCGCCATCGAGATCTTCCGCTCGCTGCCCGAACTGCCGATCTGGCTGGCGCTGTCGGCGGCGATCCCGATCTCCTGGGGGCCGGTGACGGTGTTCGTGATGATCTCGGTGATCCTCGGCCTGCTCGACTGGCCGGGGCTGGCCCGCGCGGTACGCTCCAAGTTTCTGGCGCTGCGCGAAGAGGAATACGTCCAGGCAGCCGAACTGATGGGCGCCTCCTCCACACGCGTGATCGGGGCGCACATGATGCCCAATTTCATGTCCCACCTGATCGCCTCGGCCTCGCTCTCGATCCCCTCGATGATCCTCGGCGAGACGGCGCTGTCGTTTCTCGGCCTCGGACTGCGCCCGCCCGCCGTCTCCTGGGGGATGATGCTGAACGACGCCCTCAACCTGACCGCGGTCGAGATCTACCCGTGGATCCTGGCCCCCATGGTGCCGGTGATTCTCGTGGTACTGGCGTTTTCCTTTGTGGGCGATGCACTGCGCGATGCGCTCGATCCGTATTCCTGAGCCGGGATAAAAAAGCCCGCCGCGGCGTGCTGCCGAAGCGGGCTCTTCTGATGGGTTGCGGCCAGGATCACTCCAGAAATCGCCAACCCTCCCCCGTAACCGGAGTAATCTCAGGCGGTGCGCTTTTTGCGCGCGACGATGCCGAGACCGGCAATGCCCGAGAGCAGCAGCAACACCGGTGCCGGCAGCGGCACCACAGCGCCCTCCACCTGGAAGGTGACCGTGTTCGCCCCAGGGTTGATGAAGCTGCTCCCTGCATCAAACACGACGTTGATCACATCGCCCAGGAGCGATGCGGTCACGTTGCTCACCGTCGGGTCGAGAGCGCTGTCATCGAGCACGCTGACATTGGTGAACGCATTACCGGCATCGAGCTGACCACCGGAGTTGCCAAAGCTGAAAGTGAACCCCACCGCAGCACCACCGCCAAAGGCACCACCGCCACTACCAGTGACCTCAAAGCTGAGGATGTCATCGGTAATGTCATAGCCGAGCGTCAACGGCGCCGCCGGAGGAACAAGGAAGGACGGGTTCGGATCGAGATCGTCGATGTAGCTGACCTGCCCGAACACATTAACGCCAGCCACCGTGTTTTGCACGGTGTAGGCGAAGCCGTCGAAGTCGGTGATCGTGCTGGCGGTCGCGCCGGTGCCAAGGCCAGTGGCCAGCACCACAGCCGTGCCGGCTGCAACGAGAGTGTGACGATTGAGCATTAGTTTACGCCCCCAGTAAAGCCAAGTGCCGCTCCCCTCACGGACCAGCGGGCTCTCTCATCAAGAGAACGACATTATGTATACACTACTGAAAGATGAACGGCAACTCCCCAAGAAAACTTTTGGTTGGTGTTTTGCCGGGCGCCTTTTACGCGCCCCCGCCGCCTCAGCGCCAACCTAAGAATCTCAAAAACCACAGAAAACCCGCCCCGCTACGTGCTCGGGGCGGGCTTTCCTTGGAGGCGGTAGAACGAAAACCGGGTGTTCTCGGCCACGCGCCTCTCCCCCTCAAGGCCTACGCTTGGGCAAGGCTCAGGCGGTCTTCTTCTTGCGCGCAACGATCCCGAGACCGGCGATTCCCGAGAGCAGCAACAATACCGGCGCGGGCAGCGGCACAACCACGTTGGAGAAGGAGACATCAAAGCCACTGAGCGGTGGCGTACCGCCCACCGTGTTGAAGGTAACATCGGTCAAATCGAGCAGCAGCGTGTTACCGAGCACGGTGATGTCGGACTGCGTAAGATTGCCGACGCCGGGCGTGCCAGTCAGCGTGGCGCTGAACGACGAGATGCCAATGAACTGGTAGGATTGGGTCAGCGTGCCGCCACCGCCGCCACCGGCGATCACGTCGGCTGGTATGCCATTGGCGCCCAAGTCTTGCACATCGACAAGATCGAAATCGAGGGTGGTGGCCCCAAAATCGATGTCGAAAAACACACGGTCATCTTGGCCCAGATCGGGCGTGAATTCGGAACCGGCACCAACGGTCGCAGATCCGAGCGGGATAGTCGGCGTCAAGGTGCCGAACAAGTTACCAATGACAGTAGATCCGATCAGCGTGCTAGCAGAAGCCGAAGTCACAAGCGAGAAGACCGCGGCAGCAGTGACCGCGGCAACAGTGTTGCGGAATGGCATGTATCGCCCCCCTTTTGGATACCCTAGTAACGCTTTGTTAACGTTCTTACCAAAGGCGGACAACTCTTGAAAAATTAAATCTTTTCAGTCAACTCGGCGGCGAAAGAATGTGAGATCAATTACAGATCCGGCTGATTTAATTTCCGATTTGGATGAAAAATTTTCCCACAATCCCCGCGTGAAACACAGTTGGAATACTCACCATATTGAAAGTACTTGAAAATTGCCCACACCATGCATGCCCCTCTCACCCACAGCAGGAATTTGCATTCTGCGAAGATGATTCGCTTTTTCGCTGCTCTCGAAACCCTTCCCCGCCAACAAGCCACACACCGGCGCAGAAATGTCGCGCCTCTTCAGACCAGCCGGCTCTGCGCCAACGCCGCGCGCACAAAATCGGCAAACAGCGGATGGGGCGCAAACGGCTTGGATTTCAGCTCGGGGTGAAACTGCACGCCGATAAACCAGGGATGCTCAGGCAACTCCACCGCCTCAGGCAGACGCCCATCGGGCGAGAGACCGGAAAAGCGCATCCCCGCCGCCTCCAGGCGCTCGCGGTAGCCAAGCGCCACCTCATACCGGTGGCGGTGGCGCTCGGAGATGCGCGTGCCCCCATAGATCTCGGCCATGCGCGAGCCGGGCGCCAGATCGGCCTCATAGGCGCCAAGGCGCATGGTGGCGCCCTTGGCGTCGTCGGGGGCGCGCTTGATGGTGCGGTTGCCCTCGACCCACTCCTTGAGGTGGTAGATCACCGGCTCAAAGCGCCGATCGCCCGTACTCTCGTGGTCGAACTCCTCCGAGCCCGCCGCCTCGATGCCAGCCAGGGTGCGCGCGGCCTCGATGATGGCCATGTGCATGCCAAAGCAGATGCCGAGATAGGGCACACCGCGCTCGCGGGCAAAGCGCGCAGCGGCGATCATGCCCTCGGTGCCGCGCTCGCCAAAGCCCCCCGGCACTAGGATGGCGTGATAGCCTTCCAGGTGGGGGGTGGGATCTTCGCGCTCGAACAACCCGGAGTCGAGCCACGCCGTCTCGACGCGCACCCGATTGGCGATGCCGCCGTGGGTGAGGGCTTCGTTGATCGATTTATAGGCGTCGTCGAGTTGGGTGTATTTGCCGACGATGGCCACGCGCACCGAGCCGTCCGGCCCGTCGATGGCCTTGAGCACGTCCTGCCAGCGCTCAAGACGCGGCTGGGGAGCGGGCACGATGCCAAAGGCGTCGAGCACGGCGGTGTCGAGGCCCACTTTGTGATAAGCGAGCGGCGCCTCATAGATCGAGGCCAGATCGTGGGCCGGGATCACCGCCTCGGGGCGGACGTTGCAGAATAGGGCGATCTTGTCGATCTCGCGCTGGGGGATCGCGTGTTCGGTGCGGCAGACCAGGACGTCGGGCGCGATGCCGATGGAGCGCAGTTCCTTGACCGAGTGCTGGGTTGGTTTGGTTTTCAGCTCGCCCGCGGCGGCCACCCAAGGCAGCAGCGTCAGGTGGACGAAGATGCAGGCGCCGCGGGGACGCTCCTGGGCGAACTGGCGGATCGCCTCGAAGAACGGCAGGCCCTCGATGTCGCCCACCGTGCCGCCGATCTCGCAGAGCATGAAATCGACCTCCTCCGCGCCCTCGGCGATCCAGGCTTTGATCTCGTCGGTGACGTGGGGGATGACTTGGATGGTTTTTCCCAGATAGTCGCCGCGGCG
>JBCDHK010000225.1:0-6422 GCA_038750185.1 Pseudomonadota bacterium | reverse complement strand
GGGTTGAGCGCGGCCCGCGGGTTTTGGAAGATCATCGAGATCTCGCGCCCGCGCAGATCGGCCATGTCGCGCTCAGAGGCTTGGCGCAGATCGATGCCGCTGTAGACGGCGTCGCCCGCCGCAATGCTCCCCCCCGCATCGAGCAGACGCATGAGCGCATAGCATGTCACGGATTTGCCCGAGCCCGACTCGCCGACAAGCCCCAGCACCTCGCCCGGCTTGAGCGCAAACGTCACCCCACGCACCGCCTCCACAGGGCCGCGGCGCGAGGCAAAGCGAACGGCGAGATCGCGCGCACTCAGCATCAGCGCGCCCTCGGGTCGACGATGTCGCGCAGACCATCGCCGAGCAGGTTGAAGGTGAAGACCGCCAGCATCAGCGCCGCTCCCGGAAAGACCGCCAGCCACCACTCGCCCGAGACGACGAAGTTGGCGCCCTCGGCCACCATGATGCCCCACTCGGGCGTAGGCGGGCGTACGCCAAGCCCGATGAAGGAGAGCCCGGCGGCGTTCAGGATCGCCCAGCCCAGGTTGAGCGAGACCTGCACCATCATGGGCGGCAGCGCGTTGGGGAAGATGTGCAACGCCAGGGTGCGCACTTCCGAATTGCCGGCGAGGCGGGCGGCCTGGGCAAACCCGGCGTCACGGCGGGTGTTGACCTCGGCGCGCACGAGGCGGGCGTAGAACGGCAGGTTGATGATCGCGGTGGCGTAGACGATGTTCTCGATGGTGTTGCCGAGCGCTGCGACGATGCCCATGGCCAGCACGAACAGTGGAAAGGCCATGATGGTATCGAGCAGGCGCGAGAGCACCGCGTCGATCCAGCCGCCCCAGTAGCCCGCCACCGCACCCAGCACCGAGCCTGCGACGAACGACAGCGCTACGGCGGCCACCGAGATCGCCAGATCGAGGCGGGTGGCGACGACCACGCGGGAGAAGACGTCGCGGCCCAAGTTGTCGGTGCCGAACCAGTGGTCCCAGGAAGGCGGCTGCAACGCGCGCGCGGCATCAGAGGCCAGCGGATCATAGGGCACGAGCGCAGGCCCGAAGGCGGCGGCAAACAGCAGCAGCCCGAGCAGCGCAAAGGCCGCGCCCGTGACTGGGTTTTCGCGCAACACATAGCCGATGTGGGCGGCGAGGCTGCGGGGTTCGGGCTCGGCGAGGCTCATCGCGCGCTAAAGCCGATGCGCGGGTCGATCAGCGTGTAGGCCAGATCGATCAGCAGGTTGAGTGCGACAAACAGCAGCGCCATGGCCAGGACAAACCCCTGGACGGCAGCGTAGTCCGAGGCCACCAGCGCCTCGACCGCGTAGGAGCCGATACCGGGCCAGGCGAAGACCTTCTCCACCAGCACATTGGCGCCGAGGGTGAAGGAGAACACCATGCCAAGCGTCGTCACCACCGGGAGCAGCGCGTTGGCCAGCGCATAGCCGTAGAGGACTTTGGCACGGCCGAGGCCCGAAGCGCGCGCGGTGCGGACGAAATCGGCCGAGAGGGCCGAGAGCATGGCTGCGCGGGTCATGCGGGCAATCGGGGCGAGGGTGAAGAGCGCCAGGGTGGTCGCTGGCAGGATCAGTTGGGCCGCGGCGGCGCGCCAGGTGTCCCAATCGCCCATGAGGGCTGCGTCGATGAGGTAGAAGCCGGTGACGGAGTCGGGCTCGAAGTAGAGGAAATCGAGGCGCCCGAGCGGTGATGGTGCCCAGCCGAGCAGATAGTAGAAGAGGTAGATCAACACCATGCCGGTGAAAAAGGTCGGCATCGAGACGCCCGCTGTGACTAGCACACGGCAGAGGTGGTCGATCCACGAGCCAGGGCGCGTCGCCGCCAGTACGCCGAGCGGAATGGCAAGCGAACAGGAGAGCAGCAGCGCCGTCAGTGTGAGCTCTAGGGAGGCTGGCAGGCGGCGGGCGAGGTCTTCGGCCACGGGCTGTCCGGTGGCCAGGGAACGGCCTAGATCGCCCGAGAGCAGATCACCGACGTAGTAGACGAATTGCACCGGCAGCGGCTGGTCGAGCCCCAGTTCGGCGCGCACCTCGGCGATCGAGGCTTCATCGGCCACCGTGCCCGCGAAATAGACCGCCGGATCACCGGGCAACGCGCGCGTCAGCACAAAGCTGATCACCACCACACCGATCACCACCGGCACCGCTTGGAGCAGTCGCAGCCCGATGACCGATAGGCGCCCGCTCATTGGGACACCCACCGGTTTTTGACGGCCACCGCCCCCGCCCGCGGCAGGGCACACCCCACACCTGCGCGCATGGCGAAAGCGGTGGCCGAAGGCGCGCAGAGCATCAGGCGACGCTCAGGCCGCGCGCATCGAGTTGGCGGTGGAACCAGTACTCATAGCCCTCCGCACCGTTAGTGGCGACGTTCAAGGCCGGCTGCCAGAGCGGGATGCGCGGCAGGTCCTCGAAGGCGATCTCGAACATGCGCTTGATCTTGGGCGCATAGGCCGGGTCGTCGATGGGCAGGTGCAACGTCTCGTCGACCAGGGTTTCGATCTCGTCGTTGCGGTAGTTGGAGGAGTTGAACAGATGCCCCTCCTTATAAGCCCAGAAGAAATAATAGCAGGGGTAGTTGAGCCAGCCGCCAAAACCCTCCAGGTGTAGCGCGAGGCGCTTCTCCACCAGCGAGGCAGTGCGCCAATTGGCGCTTGGGATCTTCTCCAACTGCGAGGTGATGCCGAGTTTGGCCAGGCTTTCGATGATGAGCAGCGCGGTTGGCTCCATCCAATCGGTCTGGCCGATCGAGATCGAAAACGGCACCTCAAAGCCGCCGGCATAGCCCGACTTCGCCAGATGCTCGCGCGCCTTGTCGAGATCGGTCGAATAGGGCGAGGGCTGGGGCCAGTCGATGCTGTCGATGCCGGAGCCGCCGAACATGCGCCGCCCGCGACCGTAAGCCGCCGCCTGGAAGATCTCTTCATAGGGGATGGCGTAGGCCAGCGCCTTGCGCACGTCCGGGTCCTGAAACGGCTCGAAGGTGCGGTTGACACCGACGACATAGATCGCGTTTTCGATCGGGGTCGAGAACACGTTGACGCCGGGCTTGGCCTCCAGCTCCTTGGCGTCTTTGTTGGGGATGTTGAACGACATCTGCACATCGCCGCGCTCGATGAGGGCACGTCGCGTGGCCTGGCTTGGCACTTCGCGCAACACGAGGCGTTCGATGCCGGGCAGCGGGCCGCCGGTCCAACCATCAAAGCGCTCATAGACAAGCTGCTGGCCCGGATCCCAGCGCACCACCTTGTAAGCGCCCGAGCCGATGGTGTTTTTGTGGACGTACTCCATCGCCCAGGGGTCATCCTCGGTGGCGTTGGCCTTGGCGATCTTTGCGTTGAGAATGTACGGCACGGGCACGGCCAGATCGGGCAGCGTCAGCTTGGAGGCGTAGTCGAGCTTGATGACAAAGGTGCGCTCGTCCTCGACCTCGAACTGATCGGGGCGCAGGAGCCCGCCTGCCTTCATCTGCACAGTCGGGAAACCGCCTGCGGAAACAGCGCGGTCGAAGGAATACTTAACGTCCTCCGCCGTCACCGGCGAGCCATCCTGGAACACCGCCTCGGGCTTGAGGCTGAACACCATGGTCAACCCGTCGTCGGAGATCGTCCAACTCTCGGCGATCTCCGGCACGATGGTCGAGTAGTCGTAGGACAGCCCGCCGTCGGGCGTGGACTTGGTGCCAAAGGAGACCAGCCGGTCATAACAATTGACCGCTACCTGATAGGAGGGCCGGTTGGTGCCGGTGCGGTGGATATCGAGGCTGTTGATGGTCTGTCCCATCACCGCGACCATGGCTTGGCGCGACTGGGCTTGCGCTGGCAGGTGTTTGAGCATCGTCAGCGACGCTGCACCGCCGACCAGGAAACCGCGCCGATCCGTCTTGAGCATCTCACCACCTCGGGTCTGTTCGTGACTTTTCAGTTAGACCGTGCGGGAAATGAGTGCATACTTCCAACGCTAAATTTGCATCGCGTCGCTGCTCTCAGTGCAGCGCTCCCAAGAGAGGCGTTTGAAATGGACCACTTACGCGTCTTTCGCCTGATCGAGGACGTCGCCCGCGCCGGCTCGATCCGCAAGGCGGCCGACGACATGAACCTCACGTCCTCGGCCCTCAACCGCCGCATTCAGCGCTTTGAGGAAGACTTCGGCGCCCAGATCTTCGAGCGCCTGCCCCGCGGTGTGCGCCTCAATGCCGCCGGTGAGCTACTGGTTCAACACTACCGCGCCCAGCGCTCTGACCTGGAGCGGGTACGCGCGCATGTGGCCGACCTCAGCGGCATCCGGCGCGGCCATGTCTCCATCGCCTGCTCGCAGGCCGTCCAGCCCTACTTCCTGCCCGAGCAGATCGCACGCTACCGCGCCGAGCACCCCGGTGTGACCTTCTCGGTGCATGTGCGCGACCGCGCCGCTGCCGAACGCGATCTGGTCAGTTTTTCCACCGATCTGGCGCTGGTGTTCGAGCCGGTCCATCTGGCCGATTTCGAGGTGATCGCCGCCGCAGGCCAGCCGGTTTGTGCCATGATGGCGCGCGATCACCCGCTCGCCCGGCGCGAACGGCTGCGCCTGCGCGATTGCCTCGGCTACCCCCACGTGGTGCCAAGCGCGCCTTACGGGGTGCGCCATCTGCTTGAACAAGCGACGATCCGGCGCTCGCGCCGCCTCTCGCCCATCGTCGAGTGCGACAGTTTCGAGTTTGCCCGCCACTACGTGCTGCACGAGGGGGCGGTCGGGTTTCAGATCCCCATCGGACTGCGCCCCTCGCCCGATCTGGTGGTGCGCGAGATCCCCGAACGCGATCTGCCGGCGGGACTGCTCCTGCTAGGCCAGCGGCGCGGGCGCGCCTTGCCTGTGGCGTCGGCGCGCTTTGCCGATCGATTGGCAACGGTATTGCAAGATGTGACCGGGCTCACCACAGACGCCCTCACGCCCGGATCTGGCGCGCGATGATCAGCTTTTGGATGTCGTTGGTGCCCTCATAGATCTGGCAAACCTTCTGATCGCGGTACATGCGCTCGACCTCGTAATCGGCCAGATAGCCATAGCCGCCGAGCACCTGGATCGCCTCCGAGGTGATACGCTCTGCCGCCTGGGCCGCAAACAGCTTGGCCATGCAGGCTTCCTTGAGGCAAGGCGTGCCGGCGTCCTTCATGGCCGCGGCATTGAGCACCAACTGGCGCGCGGCCTCCAGATCGGTGGCCATGTCGGCGAGGCGAAACTGCACCGCTTGCAGATCGAAGATCGGGCCGCCAAAGGCTGTGCGGTCTTGGGCATAGGCCAGGGCGCGCTCATAGGCGCCCTGGGCGATCCCCACGGCCTGAGCGGCGATGCCGATCCGCCCCGCCTCCAGCGAACCGAGCGCAATGGCATAGCCCTGCCCCTCCTCACCGATGCGATCCTCAAAGGGGACTTGCATGTCGGTAAAGGCGAGCGCGCAGCTATCGGACGCCTTTTGGCCGAGCTTTTTCTCGACGCGCACGATCTCAAAACCCGGCGTGTCGTTTTCGACCACCAGACACGAGATGCCCTTCTTGCCGGCCTCTGGATCGGTGACGGCGAACAGGATGGTGGCCCGCCCGATCCGCGCCGAGGAAATGAACTGCTTGTTGCCGTTGACGCTGTAGCCCGCGTTGGTGCGGCTCGCCCGGGTCTTGAGCGCGGAGGCGTCCGAGCCCGCCTGCGGCTCGGTCAGCGCGAACGAGCCAATCTGCTGGCCCGAGGCCAAGGGCTTGAGCCACTTCTCCTTTTGCTCGGCGGTGCCAAAGCGATCGAGCACCGCGCAGACCGGCGCATTGTGCACCGAAACCATGGTCGAGACCGAGCCATCGCCCGCCGCGATCTCGATCAAGGCCAGCGCGTAGGAGACGTAATCGGCCCCTGCCCCGCCCCAGTCCGGGTCGATGGTCATGCCGAGAAAGCCCAACTCGGCCAACTCGCCGATCACCTCGGGCTCGATCCGCCCAGCATCTTCGCGCGCGGATGCGCTAGGGGCTAGGCGCTCGCGGGCATAGTCGCGCGCCATATCGCGGATCATGATCTGTTCGTCAGTCAGCATGATATTCCTCCGGTTTTGGAGGAGAACTTAGTCGCAGGCGGGCCGTCTGTCACCCAAGCCGGCGCAAGAGGGCCAGCGCGCCAAACCCGCTCAGCAACAGCCACACGGAGGCCGGCAGCGGGATCGGCGTGGGCTTGAAGCGGAAGAGATAGGCCGCGCCCTGGCTTTCTTGTCCGCCCACCGTGGCATCAGGCGCCCCGATCAGGAGCAAATCACCAGCAAGCGCCACAGACAAACCAAAGCGGTCCTCCAGCGCACCATCGGGCGCGACGATCTTGAGCAGTTGTGCACCGCTGAGCGGATCGAAGAGATAAGCCGCCCCTCTCGACGCGCCGTTGGCATCGTAAAGGGGCGCGCCGATCAGCG
>JBCDHK010000224.1:0-6433 GCA_038750185.1 Pseudomonadota bacterium | reverse complement strand
GTGGCGACATTGGCCGCGCCCTGGCCGATGCACTCGCGCTGGCGGTCGGAGGCGGTGTCGGTCAGCTCATCAACGATGGAGGCGGTCATCAGCGATTCGAGCAGCCCGACCACCGCCACCCCCACCGAGTAGGGCAGGATGATGCTGAGCGTCTCCAGCGTGAGCGGGATGTCGGGCAGGAGAAACACCGGCAGCGTGTCGGGCAACTCGCCCATATCGGCGACGGTGCGCAGTTCCAGACCAGCGGCCAGCGCAATGGCGGTGAGCACCAGAATGCAGACCAGCGGCGCAGGCACCGCTTTGGTTGCGCGCGGCAGAAGATAGAGGATGACCAGCCCGAGCGCGACCATGGGGTAGGTGAGGACGGGCACGCCGATCAGCTCGGGGATCTGGGCGAGAAAGATCAGGATCGCCAAAGCGTTGACAAAGCCGGTCATTACCGAGCGTGAGACGAAACGCATCAAGCGCTCCAGCCGCAACAGCCCGGCGGCGATCTGGAGCAGGCCCGCCAACACCGTGGCCGCCAGCAGATAGTGCAGCCCGTGTTCTTTGACCAGCGTCACCATCAGCACGGCCGTGGCCGCGGTTGCGGCGGAGATCATGCCTGGGCGTCCGCCGATGATGGCCGTGATCACCGCGATGGAAAACGAGGCGTAGAGCCCGACCTTGGGATCGACACCGGCGATGATCGAAAAGGCGATGGCCTCGGGGATGAGCGCAAGCGCCACGACGAGGCCTGCGATGGCGTCTGCGCGGGCGTTGCCGAGCCATTCTTCGCGCAGCAGGTACCAGTCGATCTCTCTCACGTCGCTGGCCCTCGCTTGCTGCGCCGTACACACCGTTTGTGCCTTTGGTTAGCGCGTGTGGCGCAGCGGCGAAACCCGTCTTCTGAGAGACGGGTTCTGAGAGGCGGGCGCTCTCGGCCTCGCTTGGCGTGTGATGTCCCGTGGCAGTGGCCCCGATCACCCGGCCCAGCGTCTGTTGCAGGGGTATGTTTGGGGAGTAGGGCAGGGGACGCTTAGACTGATGTGGTGTAGCGGCCCCAGGCGCAAAGTTTGGCGAGGTTGAGACGTGTTTTGCGAACAATCAACACGGTCGCTCTTCATGTTGCAGTGCAATAAATTCCACACTCGATGCCGTACTAGCGATGTAGGGGTGCGCCAAATTGACCGCTTATCTCCATACCAAGGTCTAATAGCGTCGATGCCAAGCTTGGCGAATGCTCGGAAACAGCGCTCCTGGTACGCTGGAAGTAAAGGAACATCGTCTTGCAAGGGTCACTTCATCAGCCAATACTCTTGAAAGTTGCTCAAGCAACGGGTGGTGGCTGTTGGCGCGTGTTGGCCTCTCTTGCAAGTCTCCCCGCAAGTCTCGGCGGCGTATTGCGCTGGATTCGAGTAGTTGACGCCCAAGCCGCACATCAGGGTGTGTGTGCGCAAGCCGGTGCTTGGCGGACATGAACACCCCCATGAACTCAGGCGCGTCATTCAGCCAGTTCGATGGGCTCTGGGCGAATGGTCGCTGTGGGCAGTCCCGCCGCCTCCCAGGCTTCGATGCCATTGGGAAACCAATGCACGGCAGTATAGCCGTGCCCGGCAATGCGCTGGGCGGCATTCCAGCTCATCCAACAATCGACCCGGCAAAAGACGATCAACACGCTCTCCGGGGCGCCGCCGGTCAGCCGATCGAGGGTGTCAAGGAGATAGGCCTCGATCTGATCCTCGATCCGGCCACGGCCCACCTCGGGCAGCCAGTGCGCGCCCTCGATGGTCAGCAACGGCTCGGCAGCAATCCAGCCCCCGACCAAGGGCTCCAACCTGGCGCCGGGGCGGACATCCAACAAAATGCCCCCCTGCGCGCGCAGCCGAGCGACCGCCTCCACATCCACCGTCACCGCACCGGGCGCCACCTCGGGCACCGGCGCGCGATACTGCCCAAGCCGATAGCCGGTCACCGGATCGAACAGCTCCTCCGACGCCACCGGCAAAGCCACAGCAGCGATGAGCGCCACCAGCCAGATCCCAGGCATATGCATCCGAACTTCCTTGCATTTGCTCCCCGCAGCAGGCCTCGCCCTGCCGCCCACTCCCAGGAGGACGTAATGAAGGCTGTCAGAGCAAGCAATGCCCGCCGTATCTCACGCTGTTGCCGGCGTATGCAGCGCGCGGGTTGAGGAGGCACCGATGGCAGCCGATCCAACCCTGAGCGCCAGACACACCGATCCCTTCGACAGCGGGATGTGGGATCTGCACCGCGAAGAGCACCTCGGAGACCCTGCCGAGTGGCACTTTGACCCAGCCGTGCGCCTGGTCGCGCCGGGCGAGGCCGATGATGCGCGCCATCTGCCGTTGATGCTCGATGCCAGCAGTCTGGGGGCGGTCTCGCTGATCGTGGTCACCGCGGATTACAGTCCGTTTCCCTGGGTGATGAGCTTTCGCCCTGGCTTGGCCGCGCCGCGGTTGGGCTTTGGCATGAAGATCGAAGCGGCGACGGCGGTGCGCGTCAGTGCTGAAGATGAGGCCGGCACGTGGCACATCGGTGGCGCCTTTATCGATGCGGCTGGCGGGGGATGCGGGGTGCCGGCCAAGGCGCATGAGCGCGCCGATTGGCAGGCGACGCTTGGCCAGACGCGCGCCCGGCTTTGGCCCGATGGACGGCTGCGTCTGCGCATCACCCACCCGATGGATACCGGCCTGGCCGATGGGGCGCCGGAGTTCTTCCTGACCGAATTACAGCTCCTTACACGCGACGGCGAAAGCCTGGCTTCGCTGGAGATCGGCGTGCCGCTGGAGGAGAACCCTTCGCTTGCCTTCGATCTGCCGCCCGCCGTTGCACAGGCTGGGGTGCGCGTCCAAGCGCGTGACAACATGGGGCTGCTCATCGAGCATCTGGTTCCGGGGGCGTCGATATGACCGACAAGACCACACCGATCAGCCGCCGTACGGCGTTGGCTGGGGCTGCGGGGCTCGCGTCGATGCCTGCGGTGGCCAAGCTGCCCGGGAACGCCTTTCTAGAGCGCGTGGCCGATGGCGTCTGGATGCACACGGGCGCCACCGAGGGCTTTAGCACCGAGAACGGCGGCGACATCGCCAATATCGCCGTGCTGGAGACCGAGGCGGGCGCGCTCGTCATCGACACGGGCTCCTCACGGCTGCTTGGCGAGCGCATTCGCCTGGAGATCGAGCAGCGCTTTGGCGGCTTGGCGGCGACGATCCTCACCCACCACCACCCCGATCACACCTTCGGCACCCAGGCCCTGGCAGACCAGCCGATCATGGCGCTGCCCGAGACGGCCGCGCGCGCCGAAGCCAATCTGATCGACTACAGCGATCTGCTCTACCGCGAGGTCGGCCTGCCCATGCGCGGCACCTCCCCCGCTTTGCCCAGTGCCTCCGTGGGTGGGGGTGCCATGACCATCGGCGGGCGCAGGTTGGAGTTGCTGCCGCTTGGTGGCCATACCGAGGCGGATCTGGCGCTACTCGATGTGACCACGGGGACGCTGATTGCGGGCGATCTGTTGTTTCTTGGCCGCGCGCCCACCGTGCCCGATGCCGATCTGGCGCGCTGGCATGCCACCCTCGACACGCTGGAGGCGCTCGGTGCTGCTGCCGCCATTCCAGGGCACGGGCCGCTCGATCGCACCGGCGCTGCGATCCTGCAGACCCGCGCCTACCTGGAGTGGCTTGCAGCCCAGCTCACCAGCGCCGCCGGGCGTGGCCTTAGCATGATCGAAGCCATGGGCGAGACCCCGCCTGCGTCCTGGGCCAGCCTCGGCGCCAACCCCGAAGAATTCCGCCGCTCTGTCGTCCAGAGCTACGCGGCCTACGAGACCGAGGCACTGCCGCTGTTGCGGTGACGCCATCCAATCATCAGAAGCCGCGGGCAACGCGGCCAACCCGAACAACCACAGCAAAAAATCCTGGGAGAGACACCAAGATGAAAAACCTCCTCACCGCCAGCGTCGCCGTAGCGGGCTTGCTCGCTCTCGCCGGCCCGGCCATTGCCGAGAGCACGACCCCGGTCACCTGGGAAGACATCGCCAACGATCACGCCACCACCGACGACGTGCTGATGTATGGCTTTGGCAACAACGCCCAGCGCCACTCGACCCTGGCCCAGATCAACACCGATAACGTCGATCAGATGCGCCCCGCTTGGGCCTTCTCCTTTGGCGACGAAAAGCAGCGCGGCCAGGAGACCCAGGCTCTGGTCCACGACGGCATCATCTACGTCACTGCCAGCTACAGCCGCATGTATGCCCTGGATGCGCGCACCGGTAAGCGGCTCTGGAAGTTCGAGGCCCGCCTGCCCGACGACATCCGCCCCTGCTGTGACGTGGTCAACCGCGGTGCGGCGATCTACGGCGACAAGGTGTTCATCGGCACGCTCGACGGCGCGGTCTATGCGCTCAACAAGGACACCGGCAAGGTCGTCTGGCGCAAGAAGTTCGGCGACCACAAGATCGGCTACACCATGACCGGCGCGCCGACCATCATCAAAGACCAGTCCACCGGGCGCGTCATGCTGATCCACGGATCCTCGGGCGATGAGTTTGGTGTGGTCGGCAAGCTGTTTGCCCGCGACGTCGACACCGGCGAAGAAATCTGGATGCGTCCCTTCGTCGAAGGCCACGTCGGCACGCTGAACGGCGAAGACGGTGCCACCACGGGCGACGCCTCGGCTCCCTCCTGGCCCAACGACGAGAACGGCGAGAAGAAGGAAGCCTGGCACCACGGCGGCGGCGCCCCCTGGCAGTCGGCCTCGTTTGATCCCGAGACCAACACCATCGTCGTCGGCACCGGCAACCCGGCCCCCTGGAACACCTGGGCGCGCTCGGACGGTGACAACTTCGAGGACTACGACAGCCTCTACACCTCCGGTCAGGCCTATGTGGACCCGACCACCGGTGAGATCGTGGGCTTTTACCAGCACACGCCCAACGACGCCTGGGACTTCTCGGGCAACAACGAGATCATCCTGTTCGACTTCGAGAAGGAAGACGGCACCACGGTCCGCGCCGGCGCCCACGCCGACCGCAACGGCTTTTTCTACGTGACCGATGTCGCCAAGCTCGCCGAGCGCGGCACCGAGATCAACAAGCCGACCGCGCTGCTCAACGCCTTCCCGTTTGTGGATGAGATCACCTGGGCCACCCACATCGATCTGGAGACGGGTCGTCCCGCCGAGGTAGAAGGCCAGCGCCCGCCGCTGCCCGAGCCCGGTGAGACCCGCGGTGCCACCATCCAAGTCACGCCCCCGTTCCTCGGCGGCAAGAACTGGAACCCGATGTCCTACAGTCCCGACACCGGCTTGTTCTACGTCCCGGCCAACAACTGGACCGAGGACTACTGGACGACCGAGGTCACCTACCAGGCGGGTGCGGCCTATCTCGGCCAGGGCTTCCGCATCAAGCGTCTCTATGACGACCACATCGGCACGCTGCGCGCCTACAACCCGCAGACCGGTGAGAAGGTTTGGGAGCACAACGAGGAGTTCCCGCTCTGGGGTGGCACCATGACCACTGCTGGCGGCCTGATCTTCACCGGCACCTCGGACGGCTACTTCAAAGCCTTCGATGCGGCCAATGGTGAGGAGCTGTTCTCCTTCCAGACCGGCTCGGGCATCATCTCCTCGCCGATCACTTGGGAGATGGACGGGCGCCAGTATGTGGGCGTGGCCTCTGGCTACGGCGGTGCGGTGCCGCTCTGGGGCGGCGACATGGCCCGCCTGACGACGCAGGTCAGCCAGGGCGGTTCGTTCTGGGTCTTCGAGGTGCCTGAGAGCCGCGTCGACACCAAGCCCGCTGCCACCGGCGACGACCGCGCCGAACTCGAAGCCGAGTAAGCGCTGAGCAAGGCTTGGCCGCTCCCGCCATCACGGCGCGGGGGCGGTCTCCCCACACCCTCCCCTCAGACTACCCCCATCCCCCCAGACCAAAAGGACATGCCCATGCGCCCGATGCGCCTTGCCCTTACCCTTGCAGCAGCCCTGGCCCTGCCCGCGTCTGCGGCGGAGTGGGCCGTCATCCACGACACGCCTGAGCCCCGGACGGGGCCTTGGGTCGTCAACGGCTGCACCATCGAGCCCGGCACCCAGTGCCCTGGCGTCGATCTGCGCCATGCCGATCTGGCCGGTGCCAAACTGAACGGCGCCAATCTGCGCGGCGCCAATCTCGCCCGTGCCGACCTGCGCCTCTCCGAATTGCGCGGCGCCGATCTCTCGGGTGCCGATCTGCGCGGTGCGACGATGGAAAAGGTCATGCTCCAGGGCGCCAAGGCCCCGGGCGCCGATTTCACCGGCGCCGATCTGGATTTCTCGCGCATGGCCGGTGCCGATATGACCGGCGCCAATCTGACCGCCGCCTCCATGGAGTTCGTCTGGGCGCCCAAGGCGCGCTTTGTCGGCGCCAGCCTGACCTCGGCCCACCTCCAGG
>JBCDHK010000223.1:0-6457 GCA_038750185.1 Pseudomonadota bacterium | reverse complement strand
GCTTGCCCTGATCGGCCCGGCCCGGTCCGAGCCCCGCGTCGATCTGGAGTTGATCCTGGCTGTGGACGTGTCGCTCTCGATGACAGCGCGCGAGATCGAGATCCAGCGCCGCGGCTATGCCGAAGCCCTGACCAGCGACGATGTGCTGGATGCCATCCGCTTTGGCGGCCCGCACAGCCAAATCGCGCTGACCTATATCGAATGGGCCGGGCCGATATCCCAGCGCCTGATCGTCGATTGGACCCTCATTCGCACCCGCGCCGATGCCGAGGCGTTTGCTGCCGATCTGACCGCCGGTTCGGCCAACCCGCTGCCCAGAACCTCGATCTCAGGGATCATCGACCACTCGATCCCGCGTTTTGAGAACAACGGTTTCGCCGCCGAGCGCCAGGTGATCGACATCTCGGGCGATGGGCCCAACAATGGTGGTCGCCCAGTTCTTGCAGCCCGCGCCGACGCCGCCGCGCACGGCATCACGATCAACGGGCTGCCGCTGATGACGCGCGAGGGCCGCTGGAACCAGTTCGATCTCGACGATCTCGACGCCTACTACCGCGCCTGCGTGATCACGGGGCCGACCGCCTTTGCCATCCCGGTGCGGCGCTGGGAGGATTTTCCCGATGCCGTGCGCCGCAAGCTGATCCTGGAGCTCTCCGACAGCCGACCCACTGCAGCGCCCGTGCACCGCATCGAGGGCTATGACTGTCTGATCGGCGAGAAGATCTGGGATCGCTATTTCGGTGATTGGAACTGAGACCCGGGCCAAGCCCTTCCCACAAGGCTGGCCCCCAGCGGTGGGAGCCTCTCAATCGACCGACAACCTCGCCACGCTCTGTGGCCAGGGATCAGGGAAATCCGCGCCAGCTTTCCAAGCCGCGATCTCCGCCGCGGTGCAAAAACAGCCCTGCAACGCCTCGACGAAGACGTCAAGCTCAGCCTCCTGGCCGATCACGGTCAACTGGCAGCGCCTATCCCCGAAATCCGGGTGCAGGCCGGCGAGTTTCTCGCGCAGCGCCGCCCGCTCCCATGCGGTGAGGTTGAGGCTGGCGTCCTCCAAGGCCGCGATCCTCCAGTAGTTGACGATCTCCAGCCCGACACTGCCCCCAGTCTGGTTCCAAAGCAGCACCAACGTGTCGCGTGTCGGCAGCCAGAAGAACCCCTTGCTGCGGTAGATGCCGAGGCCGAGGTAGCGGTTGTAGGTCTGCCACAGCCGCTCGGGGTGAAACGGGCGCGGGTCGCTGAGGACACGGCTGCCGATCGCATAGCTTGCCGGCTCGGCCAGGGGCGCGCTGTCCTCTTCGGCCTGCCACTCTGCAAGTTCGGCGGCCAAGGTCTCGACGCGGGCATAGTCGTAGGCGGGCATGGCCAGGATTTGATCGAGCCTGGCATTGCCCCACTGCATGGCGAGGATGTCGGCGTAGGGGTTGAGCGGATGCACCGCCTCTGCGACTTGGCGCAAGATCTCGGGCGCCACCTTGTCGCTCTTGCTGAGCAGCACGCGATTGGCAAACATGATCTGCTCGGCCAGCAGGTTTTCCAACCCACGCCGCCCGGCTTGTAGATTGGCGCTGGCCCCAGCATGGATCGCGCGCCCTTGGTCGTGGTCTTGCCACAAGACGACCGTATCGACCACCGAGAGCACCCCGTGCAGGCGCAGTGCCGCCCTCTCGCGGATGGCGCTCAGCAGCGGCCAGGGGTGGGTGCTGCCCGAGGTTTCGATCAGCAGGTGGGTGACTTGGCCATCGGCCAGAACGCGCTCGACGGCCTCATTAAATCGGGGCAGCCCGCCTGCGCTGCTGATGCTCGCACCGGGCACCGAGGCGAAATGCGGGCTGTGGCGCGAGATCACCTCGCTGGTGTCGAGCACGCTGCCATCCACATCCAGCGTGCTCATCTCATTGACGACAACGCCCAAGGTGATGCCGGGTGCGGTGCGGGCTTGGACTAGAAGGTTTTGCAAAAGCGTGGTCTTTCCTGCCCCAAGAAAGCCGTTCAGGATGGTGGTCGGTACGGGCATGCCGGGATGGCTCCTGTTGGTGCTTTTGCGAATGGTGGGCCCCATCTGAGACCGGTGTCATACCAGCTTGCGATAACTGCCCACCACCCCGCCGTCTCGGGCACAAGATGCGAGATCGGGGCGATTGGCGGCACTTTTAGTTCGACCAAGACGGGCCGGGCCACTGGGGGCTTTGCTGATGGATCAACGTATCGAGATATTTTAAGGGCTTGAGCAGGCCCTCGAATTTAATGCTGGGCAGGCAAATGGCTCGATCAATCCACTAAGACGTAATGTTATATCATCTAGTGGCCTGAGCCGATCAGCTCCTATATGATCAACCAAACAAAGACAGGCAAGGTGTGGTCATGCTGGGTGGATCGCGAGGCGGATCGACAGGTAAATCCGAGGGTAGGTCGGGGCGCCAGACCCACGCCGAGCGCGTGCTCGCCCATCTGCGGCGCCAGGAAAAGCCACAAACCGCCTATCAGATCCTCGAAGATCTCCGCAGCGACGGTGTGACAGCCCCCACCACGGTCTATCGCGCGTTGGACCATCTGGTGGCGGCGGGTGATGTCTGCCGTATCGAGTCGCTCAACGCTTGGACGGCGCGGCTCACCCCGAGCCAAGGTAAGACGCCGGTGTTCGAGATCTGCGAGCATTGCGGCAGCGTCACCGAACATGTCGACACCCGCCTAGCCCGCGACATCGCGGCGCTGTCAAGGCACACGGGCTTTCAGCCCGAGCGCTCCATCCTGGAAATCCGCGGTCGCTGCGGCAGTTGCCGCTCTCTGGAGCCAGCCCCATGACGCGCGTACAAGGCAGGTGAACACCCCGACCGGCCCGGGAGGCGCTAGGCCCTTTGACGCCGAGACGTCAGGGCACAGGCTCTGGGCCAAGCTGAGCGGGGATATGGCATGAGAGACCCGCAGAGATCTGTCGTGCGAGGCCCGCGCAGCAGACGAGCAACCAAGACAGACCCATCGAAAAGAGGACACCATGGCCCCGATCCCAAAGACATACGAGGAATGGGAGCACTGCATCACGGTCAAATGCGGCCTTGCGCTGACCGCGGAGTACGTCGATGCCCGGATCGAAGCGCTTGAGAACATAGACGACTTTCACACCCAGAAGTTCGTCGAGACCTGGGGCGAGGCCCACCGCACGCAAACCCTGCACTGGTTTCGCGAAGCGGCGGTGCGGCTCAAGCAATGAGCGCGGCTGCTCCCGCGCGCCAGGGCCTTGAGGGGCGCTCTCCCAACCAAGCCCCGAGGCGCGCCTGGCCTGTGAGCATGGCATGAACACCATCCCCGTCACCCTCCTGACCGGCTTTCTCGGCGCGGGCAAGTCGACGCTGTTGTCCAAGGTTTTGCGCGATCCGCGCTTCTCCGATAGCGCGGTGGTCGTTAACGAGTTTGGCGAGGTGGGGCTCGATGGCGCCCTTGTCGTCCACTCCCCCGATCAGGTCGTCGAGATGACCACGGGCTGCTTGTGCTGTACGGTCAGGGGCGATATTCGCACGGCGCTCTTGCGCTTGCATGCGGCGGCTGAGGCGGGCCGTGGCCCCGACTTCGCGCGGCTGGTGGTCGAGACCACGGGGCTTGCCGATCCGGCTCCTGTGATCGCGACGCTGATGCAAGATCCGCGTCTGGTGCGCCGGTTTGCGCTGGCGGGCGTTGTCACGGCGGTGGATGCGGCCACGGGCGAGGCGACACTGGCGCGCCATCCGGAGGCGGTCAAGCAGGCGGCGCTGGCGGACCGGATCGTCCTCACCAAGACCGATCTCGTGGACGGCGAGGCCGCACAACAGGCTTTAGCGCGGCTGCGTGAGCGCCTGAGGGCTCTCAATCCTGCCGCCTCACCCCTCGATGTGCACGCCGCCGACTTCAACCTTCGCCGCCTGTTCGAGACACCAGCGTTCGACCCCGCCGCGCGCAGCCTCGATGCACGGGCCTGGTTGAACGCCGAGGCCTATGCCGGGGATGACCACGGCCACCACCATCACCACCACCACGCGCATGATCACCATCACCACCACGACGTGCGCCGCCACGGGCCCGACATCCGCGCCTTTTGCATCACCCTTGATGCGCCAGTCTCGACCATGGCCTTCACCACCGCGCTCGACCTGATGATCGCAGAGGCCGGGCCCCAGCTTTTGCGCGTCAAGGGCATCGTCTGCCTGGCCGAGAAACCCGACACCCCCATCGCGATCCACGGCGTGCAGCACATCTTTCACGACCCGCTCATCCTGCCCCAATGGCCCGACGAGGACCGCCGGACACGGCTGGTCTTCATCACCAACGGCCTCGACGCCCAGAGCATCAATCGCTTCTTCGACGCCTGGGGCGCTCCCAGCGAGGAGGCTGCAGCGCAGATCTCATAGCATTGGGCGTGCCAACAGGCGGGCGGCGTGCCCTCCAGAGCATGTTCCGATCAAGCGGGTCAAATCAGCCAGGATCGGCCTTATAGGTCGCCTCCAGACGGCTGCGCAGATAGTCGGCGGCGGTAATGGGCGCGTATTTGGGCGCGCCAGTGCCCGGTAGCGCAGTGATGGCGGCGTCCGGGTTGGGGTCGAGAAAAAAGGCGATGGAGCGCCTTTGCCGTTTCGGGACAGCCACGCGGTGGGGGGTCGAGACGTAGAGGTCGTTGGTCCAGCGCATCAGACAATCGCCGATGTTGACGACAAAAGCACCCGCCACGTGGGGCGCCTCCACCCAGTCGCCGCCGCGCGGGCGGATCTGCAAGCCGGGCTCGCCATCGGTCATCAAGAGCGTGATCGAGCCGTAATCGGTATGCGCGCCCGCCCCGATGCCCGCACCCCCCTTGGCCGCCGGATAGCGCAAAAGCCGCAAGGTCGCCATGGGAGCATCGAAGGCGGTGTCGAAGTGGTCCTCCTTGAGACCCAGATCGAGCGCGATGGGGCGATGCAAGGCCACACCCAGCCCATGGACCGCCCGGTAGTACGCCAGCACCGTCTCGCGAAAACCCGCCACCTCGGGCCAGACATTGGCCGCGCGAAACGGCGCGCCCGCCAGGATGCGCGGGTCGTCGGCGGCCATGTCGAAGCCGATATTGAAGGCCTCCTTGGCATCGATCTGGCCCGAGGCCTCATCCAGCCTCTCCGAGCCCTCTGCCACCCAGCCGCGGTTTTGGCCGTTGTGGCGGATGTCGAGGGCGGCCTTGTCGGCGGCGGGCAGATCGAAAAACGTATCCGCCTTGGCAAACACCGCCTCGATCAGCGCCTCGTCGATGCCGTGCCCGCTCAGCAGGAAAAACCCGCTGCCCCGGCAGGCGCGGCCCAGATCGGCGACAAAGCCTGCCCGGTCCGAGCCATCGGCAAAGCGGGAGAAATCCAGCACGGGAACGTCCATGGGAGCGCCTCTTGGTCCAATTCGGCTGCCCGTATGGGCACCCTAAGGGGCGGGCGTGGCCGTACAACGCGCCGCAGCATTCGAGATTGACTCCGCTGCGATGCACAATCAAGCTCGGTGCGAGGGACAGAGAAAGAGGACGCCATGAGCGTGACCACGGTGATGACCGGCAACGGCCCGAGGGCCTTCTTCTCCTCAGGCTTGCAGGCCGAACAGACCCCTTTCGAACAAATTCCGATCATCGATTTCGCGCCGATGCGCGGCAGCGATCCCGCAGCCCGCGCCGCCGTGGGCGCCGCCGTGCGCACCGCTTGCACCGAGGTCGGGTTCTTCTATGCCAAGAACCACGGCATGCCACAGCCGGTGATCGATGCCACCTTCGCCGCCGCACACCGCTTCTTCGATCTGCCGATGGAGCGCAAGCAGGCGGTCTCGATCGAAAAATCCGAGGCCATGCGCGGCTACACGCCGCTCCTTGGCGAAAATACCGATCCCGACAACAACGGCGATCTGCATGAGGGCTTCGATCTGGCGCTGGATCTGCTGCCTGATGACCCGGATGTTCTGTCTGGCGTGTTCGGCTATGCGCCCAACCAATGGCCCGAGGGGCTGGACGGTTTTCGCGACGCGCTGATGACCTACCACACCGAGGCCCGCGACTTTGGCAGGCTGATCTTCCAAGCCTTTGCCTTGGCGCTGGAGTTGGACGAGGACTTCTTCGCCAAAGCGATCACCAAGCCCATGGCGCATATGCGGGTGCTGCACTATCCCGATCAGACCGCGGCGGAGGACGACAAACAGATCGGCATCGGTGCGCATTCGGACTATGAGTGCTTTACCATCCTCTGCACCGACGACGTGCCGGCACTACAGGTGTTGAACTCTGCCGGTACCTGGATCCAGGCACCGCCGATCCCAGGTGCGTTTATCGTCAATGTCGGCGATTTGATGGCGCGCTGGACCAATAACTACTTCCAATCGACCATGCACCGCGCGATCAACACCTCGGGTAAGCGGCGCTACTCCATTCCGTTCTTCTTTGGCGTCAACAGCCAGGAGGTGATCGAGGTGCTGCCCAGTTGCCAGT
>JBCDHK010000222.1:0-6464 GCA_038750185.1 Pseudomonadota bacterium | reverse complement strand
CTCGACCGCTTCCTCGCGGTTGGCGTTGTCGTTCTCATCAAGCCAGATGGCCGCGCGGATCAGCGCCTTGACGATGGCCTTGGTGGTGTTGGGGTTTTCCTCAGTGAATTCTTTGGTCAGGCCAAAGACCTTCTCCGGGTTGTTCTTCCAGATCTGGTAATCGGTGATCACCGGCACGCCGATGCCCTTGAACACCGCCTGCTGGTTCCAAGGCTCGCCGACGCAGTAGCCATAGATGGTGCCGGCTTCCATGGTGGCGGGCATCTGCGGCGGCGGCGTCACCGAGAGCAGCACCTCGGCGCCGATCTGACCGGTGATGTTCTCAGGCGAGTAGAAGCCGGGCTCCAGACCGCCCGCTGCCAGCCAATAGCGCAGTTCGTAGTTGTGGGTCGAGACCGGGAAGACCATGCCCATGTTGAAGGGCTTACCTTCACCGCGGATGCGATCGACCACGGGCTTGAGCGCCGAGGCCGAGATCGGGTGGATCGGCTTGCCGGCGTCGTCGTGGGGGACGTACTGCTTCATCTCGGCCCAGATCTCATTGGAGACGGTGATGCCGTTGCCGTTCAGATCCATCGAGAAGGGCGTGACGATGTGGGCCTCGGTGCCAAAGCCGATGGTGGCGGCGAGGGGCTGTCCGGCCAGCATGTGGGCGCCGTCGAGCTGGCCGTCGATGACGCCGTCGAGCAGCACCTTCCAGTTGGCCTGGGCCTCCAGGGTGACGAAAAGGCCCTCGTCGAAGAAATAGCCCTGCTCGTAGGCAACGGCGAGGGGCGCCATGTCGGTCAGCTTGATGAAGCCGAAGGTGAGGACGTCCTTTTCCAGCTCCAGCGGCTCGGCGGTCGCGGCGGTCTGGATGGCGAGCGCGGCAAGAACCGCGGTGAGGCATTTGGCTTTCATATCGCTCTCATCTGGCCAGGGCCGGTTGATACCGACCCGAAATGAAAAAGCCGCTCGTACCGCTTGCCACTTGGCAACGGTACGAGCGGCTTTGCTCGAAACCCACAACGTTGGGGTATGGGGAGGATTTTGCCGGACGCCCTTGTCCGTCACCTGCATGGTTGCCATTGCCGGGGCGGCGCATCAAGGGAAAATTTCCACCCTGCGGCACTTTCTCCGTTCTGCGCAAAATTTAGGCGGTTTTGGGTGGGCTGGCTCAGCTCGGCGCTTCTGGATCGAACACTTGGCCGTCGAAAAACACATCCGGGCCGAGCGACATCTCGCCCTCCGAGGACGCAACCGGGGTGGCAACGGCCAGCGCCCCTTCGAGTTTTTCCGACGCGCCCGGCAGATCGGCCCCCAAAGGCCCCAGCGCCGCCCGATAGAGATCGGGGCGAAAGCAGGCCCTGGCCGCCGCCGCCGCCTCGGCGCGGTCGAGCCCAAAGCGCGCCGCCAAACGGCTCGCCATCCAGACGGCTTGCGAGCGCCAGGGAAAGGTGGCTGCTCCGTCGAAGAACTCGACCAACCGCGCCACTTCGCGCTCGGCGCCCCCAGGCGTGACCACCAGACGCCCCGCCATCACCCGCTCGATGCGCTCGGCCGCAACATCGAGATAGTGGGGCGCTGCCAGCAGTTCGGAGGCGGTGACACGGTGGGCGGGGTCGGCCAGCCAACGCCCCGCCCGCCAGACCGCGCGCATCAAGGCGATGGCGATCTCGGGCTCAGCCGTGACCCAGGCCCGGCGCACGGCCAGGACCTTTTCCGGCGCAAAGCGCCAGATGGCACAGCCCGGCAGGATGATCTCAGCCACCCCGGCCTCGACGGCGAGCGAGCCCCAAGGCTCGCCCACACAAAACGCATCGATCTCGCCCTCGGCCATGGCCTGGGCCATGCGCGGGGGCGGCACGGTGCGCACACGCAGATCCTGCGGCGCAGTGAGCCCAAGTCCACCCAGCCAATAATACAGCAGTTCGGCATGCATGGAGACCGGAAACGGCACGCCCACGCGCAACTGGCGCTCAGCGGCGGCAATCAACGTGCGCCCGACACTCTCAGCCGCCATCACATCGTTGGCCACCCCGCGCGCGCGCATGGCGGCGGCCAAACTGCCCGAGACGCCGATGGTGTTGCCGTTGACCGAGAGCACCATCAGCGCATCGATGGGCACGGCCAGACCGCCGATCCCCATGGACATGGCCACCGGCACGGGCGAGAGCATGTGGGCCGCCGTCAGGCGCTCCAGCGCCAGCTTGTCGCGCAAGGCCGACCAGGAGGCCTCGCGGTGGAGCACCAGATCGAGGCCCTCCTCGGCGGCAAAACCCATCTCGCGCGCAATCACCAAAGGCGCGCAATCGACCAGCGCCAGAAACCCGCAATCGACCACGGTACGGCTCATCGTAACAACTCCGAGGCGGTGACCAAGGCTGCAGCGACGTCGTGGATCTTGCGGCCTTGGTCCATGGCGGTCTTGCGCAAGAGCGCGTACGCCTCTTCTTCGGAGAGGCCCTTGGCGGCCATGAGCAGCCCCTTGGCCTTATCGATGGTCTTGCGCTCGGCCAGAGCCGCTTTGGTGGCGTCCAGCTCACGGCGCATCCTGGAGAACAGGTTGAAGCGCGCGATGGCGGCATCGAGCACCGGCTTGATCCGATCGCGGCGCAACCCGTCGACGACATAGGCCGAGACGCCGGCCTCGATGGCGGCGCGGGTCAGGGTGTCGTCGGTGCGGTCGACGAACATGGCGACGGGGCGCTCGGTGGAGCCGCTGACCAGCGCCAACTCCTCCAGCACGTCGCGGGTGGGATCTTCGAGATCGATCAGCACCAGATCGGGATCAAGCGCCTTCAAGCGGCGCTCCAGCCCCGCCACATCGCCGATCACCGCGACCTCGTAGCCATCGCCGGCCTCGGCGAGACCATCGACGATCTGAAGGGCGCGGTCGCGGTCCTGCTCGATTACGGCGATCTTGAGACGCATGTCTGGCGGGCCTTGTCCAATGCTGGACATGTTGCAGCGCATCATGGCGCGGTGCAAGCGTGCAATTGGTCGTAGAGGGGATCGCTTCGAGCGAGGCCCGCGAAGGTGCTCTTACTTCGGGACGGTTTCCTACGCCGGTCGGCGCCGACGCGGCGGCGTACCGAAATCCGCCAGACGCGTCAGACGCAGGCGTTTGCGCGCAATCCGCTCGCGCCGGTGCTCGTCCTCGGCCGTGCGGCAGGTGCGCTCGACATAATCCACATGCGCCTCCGCCGCCGCCGCCGCGCGCTCGGCATCGCCGGCCTCGACCGCCTCGGCAATGGCCCGGTGCTGGCGCAACAGCTCCTCGCGCGTCGCCCCCGCGCCATAAAGACGGCGGGTGTCGTGAAAGGCGCCACGCGTCATCAGCGCATAGATGGCGCGTAGGGTATGCATCAGGATGGCATTGTGTGCCGCCGCCGCCACAGCCATGTGAAACGACAGATCGAGATCGGTGCGCTCACTATCCGAGCCGCCCTCGATGCCCGCCTCCATCGCCTCGATGGCGTGATAGAGCGCCTCATGATCGGCTGGCGTGGCACGGTGGGCGGCGAGGTGGGCGGCAAAGGCTTCCTGGTCGCGCCGGTATTCGAGAAAATCGAAGAAGGCGCCGCGATGGCGCGTGCACAGCGCCAGCATGGCCGGGGTCAGCACTTCGCCGGTGAGCGGCTCGACGAAGGCGCCTTCGTTGCGCCGGATGCGCAGCAAACCGCGCTCTTCGAGCACATGGATCGCCTCACGCAGCTTGGGGCGGGAGACATCGAGGGTTTCCGAGAGAGCGCGCTCGGGCGGCAGCTTTTGCCCAGGACGCAGCACGCCAGCCAGGATCAGATCCTCGATCTGATCGACCACCGCATCGGCGACACGATCGACGTCGATCGGCTCGAACACGCTCTCCGAGCGGGTGATGCTTTCGTCCATGGCGTCCTCCGGGACGGATCGCGGCACGGGCCGCTTGGAGAATGAAGGTATCAGACTTTGTGTGCAGGTGCGAAGTGTTTTTGTGCAGGAGCGAAGGCTTCTTAAATAAATCCATCACCTGCACTTTTCCAACGATCCGTAGCGACACACTACGTCGCAGTAATCGCATGCCAGCATGACGCGGTGATGGCACGAAGAGGGCAAGTGCCGGGCAAACCTACCCAACCCGCCGGCGCCGACGCGCCCGGCTGGCATTGCAGGGCCGGAGAGCCTATCATCTACCCCAAGCCCGGATCGGCGAGCCCGGATCGGCGCGAAAACGCCGCACTGACCGCCGCATTGAATGCCGCACTGCCTGGGCCTGAGAGAATTGGGAATGACCATGAGCGCGCTCCGCCTATTGCTCTGTGCAGCGGTTCTGGCTGTGGTTGCGCTCTGTGCGAGTGGTAGCCGTCACGCCCTGGCCGGTGATCTGCTGGATACCATTCTGGAGAGCGGCGAATTGCGCCTTGGCGTGCGCGTCGATGCGCCGCCGTTCTCGCGGCTGGAGGACGGACGCCCGGCGGGCTTCAGCATCGATCTGTGTGCGCTTGTTGCCGAGGAGATCGCCACTATGATGCCCGAGGGCACCGATCTCGCCGTCAGCCACCGCCCCGTTGGCACCGGGCAACGCTTTGATGCGCTGGTCACGGGGCATATCGATCTTTTGTGCGGCGCAACCACGGCCACGCTGGCGCGGCGCCAAAAGGCCGCGTTTTCACTGCCGATCTACCTGACCGGGATCAGCGTCGCCATGCGCGAGAAGACAGGCACCGGCTCAGCCAGAGGCACTGGCACCGCCGCTGCGACCATCGAGCGCGTCGCGCGCAATGGGCCCTCTGCCGAGGCCGGGCTGCGGCTGGGCGGCCTGGTTTTGGGCGTGCGCCGCGACACCACAGCCGCCGATTGGCTCGACGCCAGCCCGCTGCCGACCCTGACCGGCACCAAAACCCGTCCCTACGAGAGCCACGACAGTGCCTTTGCCGCGCTGCGCACCGGCGAGATCGACGTCTATCTGGCCGATCGCACCATTCTGCTGGGTCAGATCGCTGTGCAAGGCGGCGCGGGGGTGATGTTGGGCGAGGCGTTCCTGACCCACGAGCCCTACGCCCTGGCCGTGCCGCGCGGCGAAGAGCGGTTGCGCCTGATCGTCGACCGTGTGCTCTCGCGCCTCTACCGCTCCGGCGAGATCGCCACGCTCTATGAGCGCTACTTCGGCCCGCCCGCCACCTCGACGCTGGCCTTCTACCGCCTGATCGCTCTGCCGGAGTGAACGCCTTCAAGGCGCTTCAGGCCCGTGCCCATCGCCCTAAGCATGCAAAGGACGTCGCCCCCCCTTGGCAAAAGTATCAGCCAGCCTCGGCATCGATCAGCATCCCGACCGCCTGTTGTCCCCCAGCGCGCCCAAAGCGCACCTGCCACACCCGGCGCGGCTCGCTGCGAGTCTCAAACACTTGGCCGTCCTCGACAGCCGCGCCCAGCGCCACCAACGCGCGCGCGGCATCAAAGAGCGTGCGCACCGGCTCGATCAGTTCGGCCACAGGCGCGGGCGCCAGTTCCAACTCGCACCCCAGATAAGGCCGCGCACCGCGCGTGCGCGCCCCAAGGCGCAACTGCGCTCCCGCCCGCCCCTCCTCGGCAAAAGTCTCATAGCCGAGCCAGATATCGACCGGCCACGCCCCGATTTCGATCTCCGAGGGCGCACGGGCAAGGCGCTCGGGATCGGTCATCGCCCCCGTGCCCTCCCAATGCACGCCGAGCCCGCCCACCGTCAGCGACAACCCCGCCGCAAGCCACGTCAGCGCCCCGGACTGCGCGCGCGCCTCGCCAGGGCTTGCCGGGGCCTCGATACCGCCGAGCGCGAAGGTAGCGGTGTGGCGCGCCATGGCATCGGCGGCCGCGGGCCAGAACAGATTGCCAGCCACCGCCGCCGAATAGACCGCCTCTGGGATGCGCTGTGGTGCGCCGTGCACGACCAGCGCCACGTTATCGAGCGTGACGACAAGCCCGGTGCGCTCGACATCGAGCACGCGGCGCTCAATGGCCAGAGGCGCCGCCGGCACCACCCGCGCCAACGCGCGCCTGAGGGCTACGAGATCGGGCGGACGGTGTTCCTCGACCGCGATCAGACACATCTGGCCGAGTACCGCCATCGTTTGCCTCTCCTTTACCAAATTACACATACGCTGAGCGTTGTGGGGGGGCGCCGAATGCTGTGCGCAGCGACTGCCTACAAAGCCAGGCGCGCCGGAGCAAGCGCGGCTACCGGATTTGCAGGCAAACCGGAGCGGGCAGGTCGGGCAGGCAGGTCGAGACGGGCAGGTCGAGACGGGCAGGTCGAGATGGGCGGTTTCCGCATCCCGGGATTTGCGGTTGCCAGGGGCGCGGGGGTGCGACACAGTCCAACTCAACCCGAAGGAGCCGCGAATGACCTCAACACCTCTGCTGTCGTTCGATGGGCTTTCGGTGTGCTTTTGCAGGCCGGGCCGGGTCGGCGATACCGTAAGCGGGGTCGATTTCACGCTGGGCGCGGGCCAGACACTGGCCTTGGT
>JBCDHK010000221.1:0-6480 GCA_038750185.1 Pseudomonadota bacterium | reverse complement strand
CCCCGACCACGGCATAGGCCGCGATGAAAGCCGCCATGATCAGCACCAGACGCCAGTCGTCGCGGCTTGGCGGGCGCGCTTCGTAAGATGGCGGTCCGTAAGACGGCGCTTCGTAAGACGGCGCTTCGTAAGACGGGGGCTCGTAGGCATCGTCTTTGGGCTGGGTCATTGCGGGCTCCGCTCGGCTGGCGTGTGAAGGAGGGGCGTGCCGGCCTCGGTGAGGGGGGTGTCCGGCTGGACGGGGCTCTCGGGGGCGAGGGGGCGGCGCGGCGGATAGGGGATCGTGGCCACCTCACCAAAGTGCTCGGGCTCCAGCGGCACCAGCCCCAGGCTGGGATGCTCCTGCACCAGACGCTTGAGGCGCTCGGGCGCATTGAGATGGGCCCATTCCACCGAGAGCACCTGCAAGCGCTCATGCTCGGCGGCGATCGCGCTCTCAAGCGCGGCAACAGCACGCAGCGCCTCCGAGGTGCGGTAGTTGACGTGGTAGGCCCAAGCGGCCACAGCCACCACAACGAGCATCGAGAGGGCAAAGCCGATCCGGTTCATACCAGGTCTCCCAAGGGGGCGAGGGCGCCCCGGCACGTCCTGAGCCGATCTGGAAGAAGCGCTTGACCACGCGGTCCTCCAACGAGTGGAAGCTGACCACAGCCAGACGCCCGCCCTCAGCCAGGAGGCGCTCAGCACCCGAGAGCGCCGCAGCGAGCTGGCCCAATTCGTCATTCACGGCAATGCGCAGCGCCTGGAAGCTGCGCGTGGCCGGGTGCACCTGGCCCGGGCGCGCGGGCGGCAGGCAGGCGCTCACCACCTCGGCCAGGCGCGCGGTGCGGGTGATCGGGCTCTCGCTGCGCGCGCGCACGATGGCACGCGCGATGCGGCGTGCGGCGCGCTCTTCGCCGTAGTGGTGGAGAATATCGGCCAGGGCGCCCTCGGAGGCACCATTGACCAGATCAGTGGCGCTCGGCCCAGTGCCGCCCATGCGCATATCGAGCGGGCCGTCGTGGCGAAACGAAAAACCGCGCTCGGCCTGATCAAGCTGCATGGAGGAGACACCGACATCGAGCACGACACCATCGGCAGGTGCTGCGCCCTCGGCCTCGGCTGCCGTTTCGAGAGCGGCGAACTCGGTCTCGACCAGACGAAGCCGCGGCTCGGCCTCGGCCAGCACACGCCCTGCGGCGATGGCCTCAGGGTCGCGGTCGAGCGCCACCACCCGCGCAGCCCCGGCATCGAGGAGGGCGCGCGTGTAGCCGCCCGCCCCGAAGGTGGCATCGATGAACACGCCCCCCGCCACAGGCGCCAGCGCCTCGATCACCGCATCGAGTAGCACCGGGATATGGGGCGGGGTATGGGGCTCGCTGCTCATTAAGATCGCCGCTCATCCCACCATCGAGCCGAAGTCCAGATCGAGCGCGTCCTCCAAAGCGATGCTCGCCGCGTAGCGGTCGGGATGCCAAAGCTGGAAGGTGCCGCCATCGCCGACGAACTGCACCGCGCCCTCCAGGCCCAGCATCTCGCGCAGATCTTTGGCGAGCACGAAACGCCCGCCCTCCTCGACCGAAATTCGCCGCGCCAAGCCAATATAGCGCCGGCGGGTGGCTTCTCTCTGAATGGGGTTGTCGTACTTGAGGTCTTTGAGCCTGGCGATCAGCGCATCGTGGCCGGCGACGGTGAAGGCCGTATGCATTTCCTGTCCCCCCACTGCTGGGACGAGGACGAAGACATCTGGGATTGCGGTGGACTTATCGGGCTGTTCGCCGCGCAGCACATCACGAAAATCGGCTGGGAGCGAGACGCGGCCCTTCCCATCCAATTTGTGCGTTGTCGAGCCGATAAAATTCCGCGTCACCTGCCTTTGTCGCCCTGCCCGAGGCTGCCAAAGATCCGGTATTAAGACGAAAGGCGAACCGGGCAGTCAGCCACGGTCCGCCTCTTTATCCCGGAGACCGGATCGTCGTGTCTCATCGTCTTTTCGCGCTGCCGGGTGTATTATGTTTATCGCCGGGGTTGCGAAGGACAGAGCCGAATGCGTTTGCCTGTATGAACTCTGCCGATGTTTTTATCTCGGCTCTGCCCTGTGTTCTGTATGCGGCAAGAGAGAGGCCGTTGCAAGGGTTTTTAAGGGATCGAGCGGATCTGTATGGCACCGCGTGGGACAGTGGCGGGAAAGTCTTGATCAAAAATAGAACAAATATATAGCGACGCTGGAACATTGCCGCTTTTACCCGTCAGACGCCCGCGGCGATTTTTCCCGAGCGATGCGATCCGTTTTGCTCTGTGAACAGACTCACGCCGCCCGCGCGGGCCTACCAGCGTTGATGGGTATTCACGCCGGCCTTGTGCCATTGCACCGCGACAGACCGGCCAGATGGGCAATGAGCGCTCCGTCCTCCAGAGCGGCGCGCGTGGCGGCAATATCGGGGGTTGCGGGGCGGTCTTCGCCCAAGGGGGCGGCCTTTGCGCGGATCGCCGCATGCACCGCCCCCGCTGCCGTGCCGAGCGCCGCTCCAGCGCGCAGATCGGCAGCTTGGGCGCCAACCAGCCCTTCGATGGCGGTGAGCCAGGCTACGGCATCGAGCTGGCGCTCCAGCTTTTGGGCGGCGAATAGGGTTTGCGGCGCCACATCCTCCACCGTCTCCGAGACCGCCATGGCGGCGAGAGACGCCGGGGCCGCCTCATGGCGGATGGTTGCCATCAGCGCAGCGACCGTCTTTTGCAGCGGCACATAGCCCGCCGCCGCACCCCCCTCAGGGCTCAGATAGCGCGGCAGGCCCGAGAGCTGGGGCGTCATCAGCTTGAGGATGCGCTCAGCCGAGGCGCCCGCCCGCCTGGCCTCTGCCAGGGCCAGTCCATCGAGAGCAAGCGCCAGCGCGCCGGTGTCGAAGTTGGGCGTCGAGAGCATCTCCGCCGCCTCGCCCGTGCCCAAGACCGCTGGATTGTCGGCACCGGCGCCAAGCTCGACGCAAAGAGCCGCTTCGAGGCGATCGAGTGCGGCGGCAGCGCTGCCGAAGACTGGCGCCATGGTGCGAAACGACAGCGCATCTTGGATCGAGCGCGCGCGCGTGCCTTGGGCCAGCGGCCCGCCGGCAAAGCCGGCGCGAAACCAGGCCGCGGCCTCCTCCTGACCCTCGGCCGGGCGCAGCGCCTGGATGCGGGCGTCGAAGATGGCGGCATTCATGGCATAGCCCTCGCCCGAGAGCGCCGCCACACCGCGCCCAATCCAGGAGAGCCTGCGCGCCTCGACACAGACAAACGCCGCCAGCGCCACGCTCGGGGCCGAGTGGTTGGCCAGGGCGAGCGCATCCTTGGGCGCCAGGCGGACGGGCGCGATCCCGGCCTCGGCCAGCGCCTGGGCTGCGGGCACACACACGCCCTGGCGCCAGATCTCGCCAAGCCCGATCAGCGCCCCGCCAAGCGCTGCACCAAGCGCCAGATCGCTGGCGCCGATCGAGCCGATCGAGGGCAGGGCCGGTGCGAGGCCCTGCCCGAGCAGGGCGCACAGCGTGTCGATCACCGCCGGCGAAAGCCCCGCTGCGCCCCGAAGCGCTCCGTTCAGGCGAGCAAGAACCGCCGCACGGCAGACCGGCTCGGGCAAAGGAGGCCCGGTGCCGACCATGCGCCCAGCCATAAACTGCACCTGAAACGCCTCGATCTCGCCGGGCGCTAAGCGATGGCCAAGATTGGCGCCGAGCCCGGTGTTGAGGCCATAGATCGGCGCCGGGCCCTCGGCCAGCGTGTGCACTACCGCGTGGGAAGCTTCCAGGCGTGCGCGCACCTCTGGCCCAAGGCGCACCGCTACCGGCCCCGCCGAGACCTCGACCAGAAGCGCCGGTGTGAGCGGCTCCTGGCCGAGATCGAGTATCCTCACCAAAACCGCAGGCGTTGGCCGACGCCGAGCGCCTTGGCCTTTCGCAGCATGGCATCGCCGAGCGCAATGTCGGAGAGCGACAGGCCGCGGTGCCAGAACAGGATGGTTTCGTCCGCGCTCTCGCGCCCCGGCTTGGTGCCGGCGACGATCTGGCCAAGCTCGGCGTGCAGGGTGTCTTCGCTCAGCTTACCGGCCTCGACATGGGCTCTGAGCGCCCCGAACTGGCCCGTGCGGCACTGGCCCCAGTCATCGACGACCATCTTGGCCATGATGTCGGTCAGATCGAGGGCGACGGCGCTCATGGTGCCATAGGGCACGACCAGCGCGCCCGGCGCGATCCAGGCGGTCTTGAGCAGCGGCTCGGGCGCGCTCAACCGGCTGGCCTCGACGATGATGTCGGCGCCCTCGATGCACGAGCGCCAGTCCGCCGTCACCGTGATCGGGCGCCCTAGATCGGCCTCCAGGCGGGCGGCAAAGGCCTCGCGGCTCTCGGGGCGGCGCGAGTGGACACGGATCTCGTCGAAATCGAACAGGTTCGCCAGCAGGCGCACGTTCCAGTACGCAGTGCCGCGCGCACCGATATGGCCCAGCACGCGCGCGTCCTTCCTCGCCAGATGGCGCGCGCCAAGCGCAGTGACGGCGCCGGTGCGCATATCGGTCAGCCCGCTGGCATCGAGCAGCGCCTTCAAGCCGCCATGGCGCGGATCGAACAGCGCCAGCAAGCCGTACTCCGAGGGGCGGCCCTGTTTGTAGTTGTCGACGAAATCGCCCACCACCTTGACCCCGGCATGATCGACCTCGCCCCCGATCCAGCCGCGCAGCACATTGAAGTGGCCCTCGGCGCCGGCGCGGGGCTGGATGTGGGTGCGCGGCTCGATGGCGGTCTCGCCCTCGCCTTGCATCCTGAGGCCGCGCTCGACGGCGGCGAGGATCTCGTCGTCGCTCAGATGGAGGGCGTCGATGTCGTGGCGGTTGAGGAAATCGACGTAGAGGGGAGGGGCTTCGGCCATCAGAAAACCAGACAACGCGAGAGAGTGCCACGGTTGCGCAGGCACTGTCCGGGATTGCCGAGGAGCAGCGCCTTGGCGGTGGCGGCTGGCGGGGGGGCGAGGCTTTCAGACACGGGTGGTACGGACCTCCTGCAGGCAGGCGCTCATTTCGATCTCGGCCATGGAGCGGGGTTTGGGCACCGGTCCCTGGGTGTGCGCGGCTAAACGCTCGCAGATCTTCTGGATAAAGTCGAGATCGCGCTCGGGGCGACGTGGTCTCAGCGGTCTTGGCGGATGTAGGCGCGGGCTAGGAAACCCGGTTCGGCTTGGCGTGTGCGCGTGCCGAGTGAGAGGGCGAGCAACGCACCGATGGTCAGCACATAGGGGGTCATGGAGAGGAAATAGACTGGCAGTTCGAGCCCCAGCGCTTGGAGGCGGGGGATCAGCGCTTCGGCGCCGCCGAACAGGATCGCGCCAAAGATTGCCCTGACGGGCGACCACTGGGCAAAGACCACCAGCGCAAGCGCGATCCAGCCGCGCCCGGCGACCATGCCCTCGGTCCAGATCTGGCTGCCGCCGACCGAGAGATAGGCCCCGGCCAGGCCGATCAGCAGGCTGCCGATCAGAATGGCGCCGATCTGATAGGCCTGGATATTGACGCCCGCGGCATCGGCTGCGGCCGGGTCCTCGCCGACGGCGCGCAGGCGCAGGCCGGGTGCGGTGCGATAGAGCACCCATCCGGCGCCGATGGCGATGGCCAGCGAGAGGATCACCACGCCGTCCTGCTCGAACAACAGGCGGCCGATGACCGGCAGATCGACCAGCGCCTCGGGCCAGGGCAGCGGCGCGAGCCCGGCAAAGGGTTTGTGCGCGGCGTCGCGCCCGATGGCCTCGGACAGGCCGAGCCCGATCGCCACCAGCGCCAGTCCTGCCGGGATCTGGGCCGCGCGAAAAACGACCACGGCGATCAGAAACGGTACCGAGACAGCAGCGCCCGCCAGCGCGCCGAGCACCAGCGCAGGCCAAGGGCCATAGCCCGCCAGCACCACCACAGCCCCCGTCATCGCACTGAGCGCCATGACGCCCTCGACGCCGAGGTTGAGCACCCCCGCCCGCTCGCAGCACAACAGGCCGAGCGAGGCCAGCAGCAAGGGCGTCATGAAACCCGGCAGGCTGCTGAGCCAGGCGGTGACGAACTCGATCATGCAGCCCTCGCCGCACTCAAGCGCACCCGGTAGGTGGTGGCGAACTGGAACGTCACCAAGGTGAGCAGGATGATGCCCTGGATGATGAGCACGATGCCCTCCGAGACGCCGTAGAACACCTTGAGCGAGGCGCTGGCCACGGCGAGCCCTGCGATAAAGACGCTCACAATGGGGATGAGCAGCGCCATGTTGCGCGCAAGCGCTGCGATGACGATGCCGTTGAAGGTCATGTTGAGGCCCACGGCCTGGGTCAGGCGGTGTTCGGTGCCCGAGACGATCACCGCTCCCGCCAGCCCCGCCATGGCGCCGCCAGCCAGGATCGAGAGGAGCACGATCCGCCCGGTGTCAAAGCCGAGCGCGCGGGCGGCGCGGGGGTTGTCTCCGGCCAGGCGCGCGGCAAAGCCAAAGCGCATCCGGT
>JBCDHK010000220.1:0-6487 GCA_038750185.1 Pseudomonadota bacterium | reverse complement strand
CAGCCAATGACAAAGGCGAGGCCAACAGCGACGATGGCATTCACGACCATGGCGACCACCGCGTATTGAAAAGGCCGCTTGGTGTCTTCGCGCGCGAAATAGACGGGCTGAAGGATTTTTTGCAGCACGAAGGCGGGCAGACCCGCGCCATAGATCGCCACGGCAAGGGCTGTTGCTTGCGTATCGGCGGCGTCAAATGCGCCGCGCTCAAAGAGAACCGAGACCAGTGGCACAGCGATCGCAACCAGCGCGGCTGCGCAGGGTAGGGTCAGAGCCAGGGCGATCTCGCCCGCGCGGGAATAAGCGTCCCGCGCGCCGGCATCATCGCGTGCTTTCAAACGGCGCGACAGATCGGGCAGGAGCACAATGCCCACGGCAATGCCCACAACACCCAGCGGCAGCTGATAGAGCCGGTCTGCTGCGTAAAGCCAGCTGATTGCCTTCTCGGTGTTTGAGGCCACTAGTTGTCCGACCAGCAGATTGATCTGAACAACGCCGCCGGCCAAAGCAGCAGGCAGCGCCACTCGCACGAGGCGCGACATTTCCGGCGTCCAGCGGGGGCGCACGGGGCGCACACGCAACCCGGCCCGGTCTGCAGCGATCCAGACCAGGGCCAGTTGCGCCATGCCTGCAAACGGGATTGTCCAGATCAGTGCCTTAGCCACATCGCCACCGACAGCAAAGGCCAGCGTCATCGCGCCCACCAGCAAGACATTGAGAACCACCGGCGCCGAGGCCGCCGCTGCAAAGCGCCCCGAGGCGTTCAGCACGCCAGAGAGCAGCGCGGCGAGAGAGATGAACAGGATATAGGGAAAGGTAATGCGACCAAACTCGACTGTGATGTCGAACCGTTCATCGCCGACAAAGCCCTCTGCCGTGGCAAAGATCAAAGCGGGCATAAACACCATTGCAAGCCCGGTCAGGATGAGCAGAACAAAGGCCAGCCCTGATAGAGCGAGGCTTGCAAAGGCCAAAGGGTTGTCACCGGCTTCCAGACGTTTGGAAAACATCGGCACGAAGGCAGCGTTAAAGGCACCTTCGGCGAAAAATCGGCGAAACATATTGGGTAGGCGGAACGCTGCGACATAGGCATCCATCAGGATGCCGGGCCCCAGGATGTTGGAGATCATGACATCGCGGACAAAGCCCAGAATGCGACTCAGCATGGTCCAGACGCCGACGGTCAGGATGCCAGATATCAGCCGGATTGGTTTCACTGGCGCATCGCCTTACGCCGCAACGTCAGTATTCAACCCCGATTTGCGCCTTGATCCCATCGCGGAACGGATGCTTGACCAGCTCCATCTCGGTCACGAGATCGGCGATATCGATAAGTTCCTCTTTGGCGTTGCGCCCGGTCAGAACGACATGCGTCATCTCTGGCTTCTCGTTTGTCAGAAAGTCGACCACGTCCTGCACGTCGATATAATCGTAGCGCAAAGCGATGTTGATCTCGTCCAGTAGCACCATCTTGTGGCTGTCATCGCGGATCAGATCCTTGGCCTTTTCCCAGGCTGCGCTTGCCATTTCGATATCCCGGTCCCGATCCTGCGTTTCCCAGGTGAACCCTTCGCCCATCGTATGAAAGGCGCAGGTATCTGAGAACCGCGACAGAATGAGGTCGCGTTCGCCGGTGGACATGCCGCCCTTGATGAACTGCACCACGGCACATTTCATATCATGTGCGATGCATCGAAAGATCATGCCGAAGGCCGCCGAGGACTTGCCCTTGCCCTTGCCGGTGTGGACGATCACCAGGCCCTTCTCGCCGGTCTTGTCGGCCATCAGCTTGTCGCGCGCGGCGGCGACTTTGACCATCTTGGCACGGTGGCGCGCAGCGTCGGTCTCGGAGACGCGGTCGAGGTCGGGTTTGTCGGGCATGTGTCGCTCCATCGGCTTGACACCGCGCCAGCCGAAAGCGCATGAGGGTGTGGCTGGTTCCTGTCCTTGACAGGCGAAGAGGGAATGCACAAGGGCTCGCGCAGCGCGCCCCAAGGCAGCCGCCCCCGCGACCGTGACCGGAGAGGCCGCTCCAGGCCACTGGCTCGTTTGAGCTGGGAAGGCGGGGCAGCCGTTGGAGCCGCAAGGCGCCAGGATCCGCAAGCCGGGAGACCTGCCAGCGCAGATGAGCGAAACCGGGCGGGGTGATCCGGTGGCGGCCAGATGCTGAGCCCCGCCACCGGCGGTCCGTCTCTCGCTGTGGGAGCGGGCGCCTCGCCGAGCCAAAAGGCCCGTGCTGCGATGTCCGCCCACCCCACAACCGATCTCGCCAAGATCCCCGTCACCATCGTCACCGGCTTTTTAGGCGCGGGCAAGACCACGCTGATCCGCCATCTGTTGCAAAACCCCGGCGGACGGCGCTTGGCGGTGGTGGTCAACGAGTTCGGCGATGTGGGCGTCGATGGCGAGATCCTGAAGGGCTGCGCCGATGAAGCCTGCCCCGCCGAAAACATCCTGGAGCTGGCCAACGGCTGCATCTGCTGCACGGTGGCCGATGATTTTATCCCGACCGTCGAGCGCCTGATCGCCCTCGATCCGCGCCCCGATCACATCCTGATCGAGACCTCTGGCCTGGCGCTGCCCAAGCCGCTGCTGCAGGCGTTTCAGTGGCCTGCGATCCGCTCGCGCATCACCGTCGACGGTGTGATTGCGCTGGCTGATGCCGAAGCCGTGGCGGCGGGGCGGTTTGCCCCCGATGTGGCGCGCGTCGAAGCCCAGCGTGCAGCCGACGAGAGCCTCAGTCACGACACCCCACTCTCGGAGGTGTTCGAGGATCAGATCGCCTGCGCCGATATCGTGCTGCTCACTAAAACCGATCTGGCGGGCGAGAGCGGTATCGCGGCCACGCGCTCGGTGATCGAGCAGGAGACGCCGCGCGCGCTGCCCATGGTCGAGGTGCGCGAGGGCGCGGTCGATCCGCGTGTCATCCTCGGGCTCGGCGCTGCCGCCGAAGACGATCTCGCCGCCCGTCCCTCCCACCACGACGGCGAGCACACCCACGACCACGAGGACTTCGACAGCGTGGTGATCGAGATCCCCGAGCAGGCCGATCCTAAGACGCTGGAGGCCAAGATCTCGGCGCTGGCTCAGGCCCACGATCTGTTGCGCATCAAGGGCCATATTGCCATCGCGGCAAAACCGATGCGCCTTGTCGTCCAGGCCGTGGGTGCGCGCGTGCGCAGCCAATACGACCGCCCCTGGGGCGAGGGCGAGACGCGCCGGAGCCGCTTGGTCGTCATCGCCGAGCACGATGCGCTGGCCGCTCCAGAAACCCGCGCTGCGCTCAACGCAGCCTTTGCCGAATAGAGGAGAGAGGCGCGCCGATGCACGTCGTCTTTCGCGAGAGCCACGGGCTGGAGGAGACCGAGACCCCGATCGATCTTGGCCAGAGCCCGGCCGATCTGATCGCGCTCTCGTTCTCGGATAGCGATCTCGGCGCTTTGGCGGCGGGCTGGCATCGGGCATCCGGCGCGCTGCCCACGTTGCGCCTGGCCAATATCGCTGCGCTGCGCCATCCGCTCTCGGTCGACACCTACATCGAGCAGACCGCAGCCCACGCCAGGGGCATCTTGGTGCGCCTGATCGGCGGCGCGTCCTATTGGCCCTACGGGCTGCAACAACTCGAATGGCTGGCGCGGCGTGAGGGCATTGCGCTCGCCGTACTGCCTGCCGACGGGCGCCCCGATCCGCGCCTCGATGCAGCCTCCACAGTGCCGCACTCGACCCTGCGCCGCCTCGCCACGCTCTGTGAGGCGGGAGGCGCTGTGGCGGCCCAGGCGGCGCTGGCGCAGTTGGCACTGGCGGCAGGGCTTTATGCGGGGCCGGTGCGCGGGGTCAAGGGGCTCTCCGAGGTCGGCGCCTGGACGCCTGAGGAGGGCGTTGCCTGCCCTGCGGCCTTTGCCCTGGCGGTCGAGCCCACGCGCCCGCGGGTGCTGCTTACCTTCTATCGCTCTTATCTGAGTGCGGCTGATCTGGAGCCCATCGAAGCGCTCGCCAAGGCGCTGGAGGGTGAGGGCTTCGACGTGCTCGCCCTCTATGCGCCCTCGCTCAAGGCACCTGATGCCGCGCCTTGGATCGAGCGCTGGGTGCAAGCGCTCCGGCCTGCTGCCATCGTCAATGCCACCGCCTTTTCCGGGCGCGGCGCCGAGGGCCGCCCCTCGCCCCTCGATGCCGCTGGTGTGCCCGTCTTCCAGATCGCGCTGTCGACCGCCGATCGCGCCGCCTGGGCTGCCTCTGAGCGCGGCCTCTCGCCCGCCGATCTGGCCATGCATGTGGTGCTGCCCGAAGTCGACGGGCGGCTGTTTGCCGGCGTCGCCTCCTTCAAGCAGGCCGGTGCGCGCGATGGAGCCCTCGAATTCTCCCGCTACGCCCACCGCGCCGAGGCCGAGCGCATTACAGCCATCGCCGCGCGCGTGTCGGCTTGGGTGGGGCTTGCGAGCAAGCCTGCCAGGGAAAAACGCCTGGCGCTGGTGCTCTCCAGCTATCCTGGGCGCGACTACCGCGCAGCCCACGCCATCGGCCTGGACGCGCTCGCCTCCGCCAAAGCGATGCTGGCCGACCTCGCCGAGGCCGGTTATATGGTGAACCCAGGCGACGACCTGGCCCCCGCGCTCAAGCACGAGCGCGCAACTTGGCCGCTTGCCGAATACCGCAAGGCCCTGGCCCGCCTGCCAGAGCCGCTGCGCACAGCCCTCGCCCGCGACCGGGGCGCCCCCGAGGACGACCCCTGCTGCCACGAGGGCACCTTTCACTTTCGCGCGCTCAGCCGCGGCAATGCCGTCGTCGCGCTCCAACCCGAGCGCGGCGCCAAACGCACCAAACACGACGATTACCACGACCTGAGCCACACCCCGGCCCATGCCTACGTCGCCTTTTACCTCTGGCTGGCCGCGCAAGGCCTGGATGCCCTGGTTCACATCGGCGCCCACGGCACGTTGGAGTGGCTGCCCGGCAAATCCGTCGCGCTCTCCGAGGCCTGCTGGCCCGAGGCCCTGACCGGCGCACTGCCGGTGGTCTATCCCTTCATCGTCAACGATCCGGGCGAGGCCGCCCAGGCCAAGCGCCGTCTCGGCGCGCTGACCCTCGGCCACATCCCGCCGCCGATGCGCGAGAGCGGCACGCCCGAGCGCCTGACCCGCCTCGAAGGGCTGCTCGACGAATTCTCCAACGCCGACGGGCTCGACCCCGCGCGCCGCACCCGTCTCATCGGCGATATCCGTTCCGAGGCCGAGGGCGTTGGCCTGGCCGCCGATCTGGGGCTCAGGGCCGATCTCTGTCCCGCCGAGGCGATCCAGCGCATCGACCGTTTCGTCTGCGATCTCAAGGAAAGCCGCTTTGGCGACGGCTTGCACATCTTTGCCCGCGTGAGTGGGGCCGAGGGCGCCGAAGCTGCCCCTTCCGCCGAGGCCGAGCGCACCGGGCTGCTCGCGGCCCTGGCTGGCAAACGCGTGGCGCCGGGGCCTTCGGGCTCGCCCTGGCGCGGACGGCTGGATGTGTTGCCGAGCGGGCGCAACCTCTTCACCACCGATCCGCGCGCCGTGCCCTCGCGCGCCGCCCACGCCCAAGGCGTGCGTCTGGCCCAAGAACTCGTGCGCCGCCACCTCCAGGACGAGGGCGAGCCGCCGCGGGCCATCGTGATCGATCTCTGGGGCTCGGCGACCATGCGCACCGCTGGCGAAGAGCTGGCCATGGCACTGGAGCTGATCGGTGTACGCCCGCTCTGGGATGCGACCAGTGAGCGCGTCTCGGGCATCGAAGTGGTCCCGCTCACCGAGCGCGTGCATCCGCGCATCGATGTCACGCTGCGGGTCTCGGGCCTCTTCCGCGATGTCTTTCCCACCCAGATGGCGCTGTTCTCGCAAGCCGTGACCGCCTTGGCCCACCGCGACGAGCCGCCCGAGTGGAACCCTTATGCAGGCCGCGCCCCCGAGGCGCGTGTCTATGGCCCTGCGGCAGGGCGCTATGGTTTGGCGATCGACGAGGGCGATCTCTCGCCCGAAGCCCGCGCGCGGGCGGGCGAGGCCTGGCTGGCGGCCTCGGCCCATGCCTACGACAGCGGCGAGGCCCGCCCCGACCCGAGCGGCATCGAGGCCCGCGTCGCCGCAGCCGACGCCTTCGTCCACCTCCAGGATCTGCCCGAGACCGATCTGCTCGCCGCAGCCGATTATGCTGCGCAAGAGGGCGGGTTTGCCGCGGCCAAGGCGCGCCTTGGCGGCAAGGTGGCCCTCTACCATCTCGATGCACGCGACCCCGAAGCGCCCCGTGCGCGGGCCCTGCGCGAAGAAATCGCCCGCGTGGTGCGCGCGCGCGCGGCCAATCCGGCTTGGGTGGCGGGCATGATGCGCCATGGCTTTCAGGGCGGGGCCGAGATCGCCGCCACCCTCGATCACCTTGCCGCTTTTGCCCATCTGGCGGGCGTGGTCGAGGCGCATCTGTTCGATCTCTACCACGAGGCGACGCTGGGGCGGGCGGACGTGTGCGCCTTTCT
>JBCDHK010000219.1:0-6487 GCA_038750185.1 Pseudomonadota bacterium | reverse complement strand
GCCGCCTTGGCCACGCCCATGACATTGTAGTGGGGCATGACCTTCTCGGCACCGTAGTAGGTCAGCGTCAACAGCGAGCCGCCCTCGTTCATCAGTTTCTCAGCGCGCTGGGCCACCGCCGTGAACGAATAACACGAGATCTCCAGCGAGGTGCGGAAATTCTCTAGCGAGGTGTCCAGATAACGCCCCTTCAGCTCGTTCTTATCGGCATAGGCAATGGCGTGGACCAGAAAATCCAAGCCCCCCCAGCGCGACCCGACCTCGGCAAACACCGCATCCACCGATGCCGCATCGGTCACATCGCAAGGCAGCACGATCTCAGAGCCGACCCGCTCCGCCAACGGCCCGACCCGCTTCTTCAGCGCCTCGCCCTGGTAGGTAAACGCCAAGGTCGCGCCCTCGTTCGCACACGCCTCGGCAATGCCCCAGGCGATCGAGCGGTCGTTGGCGACCCCCATGATCAGCCCCCGCTTGCCCGCCATCAGAGTGCCGCCCATGGAAAACCTCCGCGCTTTGTCGCTGTGACCGCGGCTTTAGGCGAATTCTCCAGCGCCATCAAGGGAAACGCCACACCCCCTTTGCCGCGCTGCGTTCACGAATTATCTCAGGCTCCAAGCAGGAGACGCCGATGAACCAGATTACCCTCAGCACCGACACCCCCCGCAGCGGCATCTTCGCCGGCACCGACCCCTACGCCATCGCCCGCGCTTGGCTTAAAGAGGCCGAGGCCAGCGAGATCAACGACGCCAACGCCGTGGCGCTGGCCACGGTCGACGCCAGCGGTCTACCCAATGTCCGCATGGTGTTACTCAAAGAGATCGAGGACAATCCGCTGACGGGCGGGTTTGTCTTCTACACCAACTTCGACAGCGCCAAGGGCCGTGAGATCGCGGCCAACCCGGCGGCGGGGATGTGTTTGCATTGGAAATCGCTCCACCGCCAGCTGCGCCTGCGCGGGCCTCTGGAGCGTGTCGCTGCTGAGCAAGCCGATGCCTACTACACCTCCCGCGCCTACAAGAGCCGTATCGGTGCCTGGGCCTCGGCGCAGTCGACGCCATTGCAAAGCCGCACCGCCTTGATGGCCAAAGTGGCCGAGTGGGCCGCACGCTATCCCACAAATCCACCGCGCCCGCCCCATTGGGGTGGCACGCGGCTGCGCCCAGTCGAGATCGAGTTTTGGGCCGACGGCGATTTCCGTCTCCACGACCGCTTTCGCTGGACCCGCGCCAGCCCCGATGCGACCGACTGGTCGGTGACGCGCCTACACCCCTGAGGCCCCTGGCGCGGGGGGCCTTGACGCTGGTAAGCTCACTTACCCGTAGCCGCCCCAAGAGCCGCCCGTGCCGGATACCGTCCCGCCCGTCGCCCCACCCGTTGCCGAGGCCGCCGAGGTCATCGTCGCCGCCGCTCAGCCCTCGCGCGAGCGCTATCTCGGCGTGGCTAAGCGCGCCCTGATCGATGCCGTGCTCGACGACGACGCGTGGGATGGCCCGACACGTGACGCGCTCGCCCGTATCGCCCACCGGTTGGCGCTGCTCTTCCATGTCGAGTTTCATGCCGCGCGCGAGGGCTTGCGCGACGATTACGTCGTGCTCAACCCAGACCAGCCCGGCGAGGCGCCGCTGGCTACTCTGCCGGCAAACCAATCGGCCTTTCTCGACCGGCTCGACCGGGTGCTGATGGCGGCCAATTTCTCCCGCCTCACCCCCACCGAGATCGCGCCCGAGCGCGATGAGCGCGGCCGGGTGCGTGCGCGTGTGCGCGTGCCCCAAGACGCCTTCACCGATGTGCGGTTTTATGGGCGTGGACGCCGCCAGCGCAGCCTTGAGATCCGCGAGTGGTTTGGTCTGAAGCGCGAGCAAGTGCCCGCCGTGGTCTGGGACTTTGTCGTCTTCACCGCCGCCCTCGATCCCAAAGCCCCACCCAGGGCCTTGCGTGACACGCGGCTGCGCGCGGGAGGGCTCTATCTCAAACTGTTTCGCGACATCCCGCGCGCCGATCTGGAGACGCTCTACCCCAATGCGCGCGTGGTGATGGGCATGACCGATACCCTCCTCATCGGCGTGCCGGCGGTGGTGGGCGGCGTGCCGCTTTTGATCAACTTGCTGCCGGCGCTCAGCGTGCTTTTGGTGGTCGTTGGCGCTTATCTCGGGGTGGCTGGCACGGTCGAGGACGACGCCATGAAACAGGCCGTGGCCGCGCTCTCGGGGCTTGGCGCCTTGGGCGGGTTTCTCGCGCGCCAGTGGATCAAATACGAGCGCCAACGCCTCAAGCACCAAAAGCAGGTCTCCGATAACGCCTACTACAACACCCTCAACAACAACGCCGGGCTGTTCGACTGGCTGATCGGGGCGTCCGAGGACAGCGAGGTCAAGGAGGCGTTTTTGGCCTATGCGCTGCTTTTGCGCGCTGGCGGGGCCTCCGACATGGCCGCGCTCGATGAAGCTGTGGAGGCGTGGCTCAAGGAGCGCTTTGCCCTCGATGTCGATTTCGAGGAGGACGATGCACTGGCCAAGCTGGAGCGCCTCGGCTTGATCGAACGCAGCCATGAGGGCCTGCGCGCTGTAGCGCCCGAGACGGCGCTGGCCCGTCTGGAGCGCGCTTGGGAGGCGGCGGGCGAGAAAGCGTTTGTCTAAAGCCCGCTCAGAAACCGCAGGATCTCTGCCTCGGCGCCATGACGGGCCAGATCGTCGTGCCCGGCGCGCTCATAGACCACTAGCCGTTTGGGCTCGGTGGCGGCAGCGGCCAGCCGCTCAGCCTCGGCCAGCGGGATGACCTGGTCGCGCGCACCGTGGAGTACCAGGAGCGGCGCATCGATATGCGCGATGTGCTCGATGGACGCCCAACGCTCGTCCCAGAGCACGAGGCAGGCGGGCGCCCAGGGGTAGTGGTGCTCGGCCGCTGTGCACAGCTGGGAGAAGGGCGCTGCCAGCACCACCGCCCCCACCTCGCGCGCCGCTGCCAGTTGGACAGCCACCGCCGCCCCCAGGCTCGCGCCATAGACCACCGGCGCCTGTGCGCCCACTCCGAGATCCGGCAGGGCGTCATAGGTGGCAAGAGCGTCGGCGACGATGGCCGCTTCCGAGGGCGCGCCCGCTTCGCCGGAGGCGCCGCGGTAGTTCATGACCACGACACCGTAGCCCGCCGCACTCAGCGCCCGCGTGCGCGCGACTGAGCGGTGAAACACGCCAAGATTGCCGCCGAAGTGGATCACCGTCGGGCGTCCCTCGCGCGGGGGTACCACCCAGAGCGCAAGCGGCGTGCCGTCGGCGGCCTCGATGCGCTCGATCCGCCCGGGGCCGCGCGCCTGATCGACCGTGGTCTGCCAGCGCTCAAAGCGATAGAGCAGGGCGTGGCGTTGCGAGAGCAGGCCCGCCACCGCGGCCCCATATAAAACGAGGGCGCCGACCAGCAGCGCCCCCGCAATCCGTGTAAGCCAGCGCCAGAGCGCCGCCATGGATCAGTCCATCGCCTTGACGATGTCCTCGGTCATCTTCTTGGCGTCGCCCAGGAGCATCATGGTTTGGTCCATGAAGAACAGCGGGTTTTGCACGCCGGCATAACCCGAGCCGAGCGAGCGTTTGACGAAGAGCACCGTCTTGGCTTTCTCGACATCGAGCACAGGCATGCCCGCGATGGGCGACTGCGGGTCGGTCTTGGCCGAGGGGTTGGTGACGTCGTTGGCGCCGATCACATAGACCACGTCGGTCTGGGAGAAATCGGAGTTGATGTCCTCCAGCTCCAGCACCTCGTCGTAAGGAACATTGGCCTCGGCCAGCAGCACGTTCATGTGGCCCGGCATGCGGCCCGCGACGGGGTGGATGGCGTACTTCACATCGACGCCGTTCGCTTTCAGCTTGTCGGCCATCTCGCGCAGCGAATGCTGGGCCTGGGCCACGGCCATGCCGTAGCCCGGCACGATGATCACCGAGCCGGCATTGGCCATCATGAAGGCCGCGTCGTCGGCAGAGCCGCGCTTGACCGGCTTTTCCTCGCCCCCGCCCGAGGCCGCAGCGACGCTATCGCCGCCCCAGCCGCCCAGGATGACCGAGATGAACGAGCGGTTCATGCCCGCACACATGATGTAGGACAGGATCGCGCCCGAAGAGCCCACCAGCGAGCCGGTGATGATGAGCGCGGTGTTGCCAAGGGTAAAGCCGATGCCTGCTGCCGCCCAACCGGAATACGAGTTGAGCATGGAGACCACCACCGGCATGTCCGCACCGCCGATGGGGATGATCAGCAACACGCCGAGCGCCAGGGCCGCCGCGGTGATTGCCCAGAACCAGAAGGTGTCCTGCGTGGTGATCAGCATATAAACCATCACCACCACAGCGATCGCGAGTGCGATGTTGATCGCATGGCGATTGGGCAGGATGATCGGCGCGCCCGACATGCGTCCGTCCAGCTTGGCGAAGGCGATCACCGAGCCGGTGAACGTCATGGCGCCGATGGCCACACCGATGGCCATCTCGACGATGGAGGCGGTCTTGATGGCACCTGGCGAGCCGATGCCAAAGGCTTCGGGCGAGTAGAGCGCGCCTGCGGCCACAAACACCGCCGCCATGCCGACCAGCGAGTGGAAGGCTGCGACCAACTGGGGCATGTCGGTCATGGGCACGCGCTTGGCGATGTAGCCGCCGATGCCGCCGCCAATGGCCAGGGCTGCCAGAATGGTCACGAAGGCGCCGGCCTCGGCGGGAGGGGCGACGATGGTGAGCGTGGTCAGTACCGCCACCAGCATGCCCGCCATACCAAAGCGGTTGCCCTGCGCCGCCGAGGACGGATGCGAGAGCCCGCGCAGCGACATGATGAACAGGACGCCCGAGACCAGATAGAGAAGGGCTGCGATGTTCTCCATGGCCTCAGCCTTTCTTCTTGTACATGGCGAGCATGCGCTCGGTGACGAGGAAGCCGCCGAAGATGTTCACCGCGGCTAACACGACGCCGATAAAGCCGAACACCTGGGTCAGCGTGTTGCCGGTGCTCGCCCCTGTGGCCGCGGCGATCAGCGCGCCGACCACGATCACCGAGGAGATCGCGTTGGTCACCGACATGAGAGGCGTGTGCAGCGCCGGCGTCACCGACCAGACCACGTAATAGCCGACGAAAACGGCCAGCGCGAAGATCGAGAGCTGGAACACGAAGGGGTCGATGCCCCCCGCCGCCGCAACGCCGCCCACGGCCTCGGCAGCCCCAGGCGCTGTGGCGGCTTGTTCGGCAGCGCTTTCGGCCAGTTCGGCCAGCTTGGCGGCGCTGTTGCCGATCTCTTCGGCGAGCGTTTGCAAGTCTTCCATAGCGGACATGGGGCTTACTCCTTGGGCGCTAGGTTGGGGTGGACGACCTGGCCGCCCTTGCTGAGGCGAATGCCCTTGATCAGTTCGTCGTCTTCGTCAAGGGCCAGCGCGCCGTCCTTGATGAAGGGCGCGAGCAGGTTGAAGTGGTTGCGGGCGTAAAGCGCCGAGGCATCGCCTGCAAGACGGCCCGGCAGGTTGGCCAGCCCCATGATCTTCACGCCGTTTTCGGTCTCGACGATCTTGTCGTATTCGGTGCCCTCGACATTGCCCCCAGCCTCGGCGGCGATATCGACGATGATGGCGCCGGGCTTCATCGAAGCGACCATGGCCTTGTTGACCAGCACCGGCGCCTGACGTCCCGGGATCAGCGCCGTGGTGACGACGATGTCCTGCTTGGCGATGTGCTCGGCGACCAGCTCGGCCTGGAGTTTCTTGTACTCGTCCGACATTTCCTTGGCATAGCCGCCCTCGCCGAAGGCCTGCTTGAACTCCTCATTCTCGACCGCGACAAATTTGGCGCCGAGCGACTGGACCTGCTCCTTGGTGGCCGGGCGCACGTCGGTGGCGGTGACGATGGCGCCGAGGCGGCGCGCGGTGGCGATGGCCTGGAGGCCCGCCACGCCTACGCCCATGATGAACACTTTGGCGGGTGCAATGGTGCCCGCCGCCGTCATCATCTGGGGCAGGCCGCGCCCGTAGGCATTAGCCGCCTCGATCACCGCTTTGTAGCCCGCGAGGTTGGACTGGGAGGAGAGCACATCCATGGCCTGGGCGCGCGTGATGCGCGGCATGAACTCCATGGCGAAGGTCTCGACGCCCGCCTCAGCCAGCTTGTCGGTGATGGTGCGCTCGGCGAAGGGGGCCATGGTGCAAAACAGCTTTTGGCCCTCAGCGAAGGCTTCGCATTCCTTCTCGGTCGGGCGTTGGATCTTGAGCACCACCTCCGCGCCTTTCAGCGTGGTGGCAAAGCCCTTGGCGATCTTGGCGCCGGCCTCTTCGAACTGCGCGTCCGGGATGTCGGCTGCGTCGCCGGCGCCGGCTTGTACCGATACCTCGCAGCCCTGTTTGACGAATTTCTTGACGGTTTCTGGCACCGCCGCGACCCGCGTCTCATGCGCGCGGGTTTCTTTCGCAACCGCGATCTTCATAGTGGTCCCTCGTTGGTTTGCCTTGGGCGTTTGCCTCGGGGG
>JBCDHK010000218.1:0-6491 GCA_038750185.1 Pseudomonadota bacterium | reverse complement strand
CCCAGCGCGGCATCCGCTCGCTGGGGCTGAGCCCAGGCACCGTGGCCACCGACATGCAGCGCACCATCAAAGGCTCAGGCATCAACCCGGTCAGCCAGCTCGACTGGGAGGTGCATATTCCGGCCGAGTGGGCCGGACGCGCCATCGCGTGGTGTTGCACGGCGGATGCGGCGGAGTTCGACGGTGGCGATGTCTCGCTGCGCGACGAGGGCGTGCGCCGGCGTGTCGGGCTGATCTGAGCAAAGGCGTGCCCCGCGGGGTTTCAGTCCGCCCGCTCCCAAGGCTGGGCGAAGGTGTCGAGCACACCTCTGAGCGCCGCATCGTCGGCCTCGGAGCTGACCCGCGCCACCAAGCCCCGCGCACGGTCCTCGACCGCCTCGATCTGCGCCGTGACGCCCGCTTCGGCCAAGGCAGCGCCGAGCACGCGCTCAATGGCACGCTTGCGCAGCGCCGGTTTGAATACCTTGCCGACGGCGGTCTTGGGTAGCTCGTCGATGATCTCCAGGTGTTTGGGCACTGCCGCGCGCTCCGGGATCGCCGCGCGGGCGTGCTCCAACAACTCGGCCTCGCTCACCGTGGCATCGCCGCGGATCTCGACATAGGCGCAAGGCAGCTCGCCCGTCACCGCATCGGGCTGGCCGATGGCCCCGGCAAAGGCGACCGCTTCGTGGCGCATCAGGGCTTCTTCGATCATGCCGGGGTCGATGTTGTGGCCGCCGCGGATGATCAGATCCTTGGAACGCCCGGTAATCCAGAGATAGCCGTCTGGATCGAGGCGCCCCAGATCGCCGGTGCGGAGCAACCCCGTGTCGGTAAACAGCCCCTTGTTCTTCTCAGTCTGGGCATAGCCGGGCGAGACGCCGGGGCTGGCCAGACAGATCTCGCCGACCTCGTCGGTGCCGCAGGTGCGCGTGACGGTGCCATCGGGCTGGCAATCGAGGATTTGCACGTTGGTGTAGGGGATCGGCAGGCCGACCGAGCCGATCTTGCGCTCGCCATCGGGGGGGTTGATCGAGACGAGGCATGTGGCCTCGGTGAGCCCATAGCCCTCCAGGATGCGCACGCCGCAGGTGCTCTCGAACCGTTTGAACAGCTCGACCGGCAAGGGCGCCGAGCCGCAGAACGCATAGCGCAACGTCGAGAGGTCGTGCTTGACCGGGCGTTGCAAGAGCGCCGAGGCGGCAGTGGGCACCATCACCATGAACGTCACCCCCCAGCGCTCGATGAGCGCCCAGAAGTTGTCCATCACGCCGTCGCCGCGGTAGCCCGCAGGCGTGGGCAAGACGAGATGCGCCCCCCCCGCCACACACGACATCAACACCGGATAGGCGCCAAGGACATGGAACATGGGCAAGGGGCAGATCAGCACGTCCTCCTCGCGGATGAAATCGAGGGCGGGGATCTTGCCGTTGTAGACGATGCCCTCCAGGCGATGGAGCGTGATCTTGGGATGGCCCGTGGTGCCGCCGGTGTGGAAGTTGGCCGCAATGCGTGCGGGCTCCGAGGTGACCTCGAAACTGAGCGTGGCGTCCTCGCGCGCCACCGCCTCGGACCACTTATGCACCTCGGCGCGGTGGCGGATGTCGAGGCGCGGGCGCAAAAACGGCACGATCCAAGAGAGTGGCGGGCTCAGATAGCGCCTCAGGTCGATCTCGACGATATGGGCGATCTCGGGCGCAAACACCGCCGCCTCATGGGCCTTTTGGGCGATGTCGGTCTTGGGGAAGGCGGCGAGCGTGACCAAGAGGCGCGCGCCGGTCTCGCGCAGGATGGCGGCGATCTGTTCGACATCGAGCAGCGGGTTGATCGGGCACACGGTGCCTGCCGTCATGCCGGCCAGGAGCGCCAAGGGGGTCTCGGTGCAGTTGGGCATCAGGATAGCGACGGTGTCGCTCGGCCCCACGCCCAGGCGGCGAAACAGATTGGCGGCGCGGGAGACTTCGTCGCGCACTTGCGACCAGGTCAGGGTCTCGGCGCGGTCCTTGGGGCCGGACTTGATCTGAAAGCTGATCGCCGGGCGCTCGGGAAATGTCGCCGCGGTCTCGCAGAGGAGGGCGTGGACGCCCTCGACCTGCCAGCGCTCCTCGATCGGCACGGCCTCGACAGCGCGCTTTTCGGCCTCGGTACTCCAGGTCACGCGGTCCATGGGGGTCTCCTTGTGGCCCGATGCGGTGCCTTGCATTGAGGCATGCGCCGGGCTTCAGGACAACCCGGCTATTCGGCGGCCAAGCCTTCGGTGAACTGCAAGCGCGCCAGTTGGGCGTAGAGCCCGCCCTCGGCCACCAGGCGGTCGTGGCTGCCGGTGGCGACGATGCGGCCTTTGTCGAGCACCACGATGCGGTCGGCGCGTTTGACGGTGGCTAGGCGATGGGCCACCACCAGCGTGGTACGGCCTTGGCAAAGCGTCTCGACAGCCTGTTGGACGGCGCGCTCGGAACCGGCATCGAGGGCCGACGTGGCCTCGTCGAGGAGCAGCACGGGCGCATCGCGCAGGATGGCGCGGGCGATGGCCAGGCGCTGCTTCTGCCCGCCCGAGAGCAGCACGCCGCGCTCGCCGAGCCAAGTGTCGTAGCCCTGAGGCAGATCGGCAATAAACTCGTGGGCGGCGGCAGCGCGCGCAGCCTCGATCACCTCGGCCTCACTGGCGTCTGGGCGGCCAAACAGGATATTGGCGCGCGCGGTGTCGGCGAAGATCACCGGCTCCTGGGGCACTAAGGCGAGGCGGGCGCGCAGATCGGCGAAACTGAGGCGGTCGATGGGCACGCCGTCGAGCAGGATGGCGCCATGGCTCGGATCGTAGAAGCGCTGGAGGAGTTGCAACACGGTGGTCTTGCCCGCTCCCGAGGGTCCGACAAAGGCCACCGTCTCGCCGGGGTGGACGGTGAAGGAGACCTCCGAGAGCGCTGCGACCTCGGCTCGGCTTGGGTAGGCGAAGGAGACGTTCTCAAAACGCACCTCGCCGCGGGCAGGCGTGGTGGCGGGCAGCGGCACGGCGGGCGGCGCGACCGGGTTTTCCAGGCCGAGCAGCTCGACCAAGCGCTCAGTCGCGCCGGCCGCGCGTTGCAGATCGCCCCAAACCTCGGAGAGCGCGCCCACTGCGCCTGCGGTAAACACCGCATAGAGCACGAACTGCGCCATCTCGCCCTCAGTCATCTCGCCCGAGAGCACATCGCGCGCACCCGCCCAGATCACACCGATCACACCGGCGAACGACAGGAAGATCACGATGGCCGTGAGCGCCGAGCGCGCCCGGATGCGCGCATCGTGGGCGGCGAAGGCTTCTTCGGTCTTGGCACCGAAGGCGGCGCGCGCGCGCGGCTCATAGGTCATGGATTGCACGGTCTGGGCGGCTTGGAGCAGTTCGCCGGCCATGGCCGAGCTGTCGGCCACCAGATCCTGCGCCCGGCGCGAGAGCAAGCGCACGCGTTTGCCAAGCACCAGGATCGGCACCAGCACCGCCGGCACGATGAGCAGCGTCAGCGCCGTCAGCTTGGGTGAGGTGACGAGCAGCATCACCGTGCCACCGATGAGCAGCAAGATGTTGCGCAGCGCCACCGAGGAGGTCGAGCCCACCACCCCCTGGATCACCAGCGTATCGGAGGTGAGGCGGGTCAGCACTTCGGCGGTCATCAGACGCTCGTAGAAGGCCGGGGCCATGCCAGAGACATGATCGAAGACCGCCTTGCGCAAATCGGCGATCAGGCGCTCGCCAAGCCGCGTCACCAGATAAAACCGCGCCGCCGTGGTAAGGGCCAGCGCAATCGCCACCCCGCCCAGCGCCAGGAAGTAGCGGTCGATCATCACGGCGTCCTGGGCGTCGAAGCCGTCGATCACGCGGCGAAAGGCCACCGGCAGCACCAGCGTGAAAGCAGAGGTGAGCAGCAGCGCCACCCCCACTCCCAGGATCGTCCAGCGATAGGGCGTCAGGAAAGGCATCAAGGCGCGCAGCGTGCCGATCTGGCGCGATTTGGGCCGGTCCTCTGGCGTCTCGACGGGATTGGCCACCGCAGGTCCTTCGAAAAAAGCGTTATACGCAGTGGTTAGCAACGGTTGCGACCAGAGACAAGCCGGATACGAGCCCCCGGGCCGCTGGCTGGGTGCCGTTAAAGCCGCACGCCTGCCCGTCGCAATCTAACGCGGATTGCGTAAAGATCATGCACTCAGGACCAAACACGACAGCACAGGTCGCAATGCCGGGTGCGCCGGCCTCGCAGGCAGGCCAGGATACGCTTTCGCCGTTTCGCGCAAGCAGCATATCAGCCCCAGAGAATCCCCAGAAACCGCCGCCATGCCCGCCACCGCCCCCGCTATCGTCCCCCTCTCGCTCATCGTCTCCTTCGGCGCGCTGTTTTTGTCGATCTTTCTGGTCCAGCTCGGCTCGGGCGCGCTGGGGCCGCTCGATGCGCTGGCCGGCTCGGTGCGCGGCTTTACCGCCTCGGAGATCGGATTGCTCGGCTCGGCGCATTTCGCGGGGTATCTGCTTGGCTGCTTCGTCATGCCGGCTCTGATCGGACGCGTCGGCCATGGACGCGGCTTTGCTGCGGCCGCGGCCGTGGGGGCCATCGGCGCGCTGCTCCATCCGGTGTTCGATACGCCGCTGGCCTGGGCGGGCCTGCGCATTCTGGCCGGGTTCTCCATCGCCTCGGCTTACACGGCGGTCGAGTCGTGGATGCAGGCCAAGGTGGAGAATGCCGCGCGTGGGCGCGTGTTCGGCACCTACCGGGTGGTCGAACTCCTGGGCCAAGCGGCGAGCCAGGGGGTGATCGCGCTGCTCGATCCGGCAAGCTATGTCGCCTACAATGTCGTGGCGCTGTTTTGCTGTCTGTGCCTGTTACCGCTGACGCTCAGCCGCTCGGTACCGCCGCCCACGCCCAAAGCGCCGCGCCTGCGCCCGCTCAAGGCGCTGCGTCTGGCCCCGACCGCGGCCATGGCCATCGCCACGGCCGGCATGACCAGCGCCGCCTACCGCATGGTCGGCCCGCTCTACGGCATCGAGAGTGGGCTCGGGCAGGCGGAGGTGGCGCTGTTTCTCGTGCTGGTGGTGCTGGGGGCTGCGGCGGCGCAGGTGCCGGTGGGCTGGCTGGCCGATCGTCTCGACCGGCGCCACGTGCTGATCGCGCTGTCGCTGGCCACCGTCGCCACGGCGTTTTGGCTGGCCGTGGCCGAGGGCACCGGTGCGATCCTGGCCGGAGCCTTCGCCTTCGGCGCCACCGCCTGGCCGGTATTCTCGGTCGCCAGCGCCTATGCCAACGACTACGCACCGCCCGATTTCGTGGTCGAACTGAACGCCGCCATCATACTGTTCTTCTCGCTCGGCGCCATCGCCAGTCCGCTTCTGGCGGCGGGTCTGATCGATGCCTATGGCGCGCCGGCGCTGTTTGGCTTCGTGATGGCGGCGCATCTGGTGCTGGTTGCGGTGGCGGTCTATAGAATGACCCAGCGGCGTGTCCCCGAACGCACTACGCCGTATCGTTATCTGCCACGCACCTCGCTCGTGCTGTCGCGTCTGTTCAAGCGCGAGGGCGGCCATGGCACCGATTGAGGATTGCACCTGATGAAACTGTTTCACTCGCCGACCTCGCCCTATGTGCGCAAGGTCATGGTCGTGGCCCATTTGACGGGGCTGGCCGACCGCCTCGATCTGACCGAGGGCTCGGGCACACCGCTGGCGCCCAACGAGGGCACGGCCTATGCCAATCCGGTCGCCAAGGTGCCCTGCCTCGTCACCGACGACGGGCTGGCGCTGATGGACAGCCGCGTCATCACCCGCTACCTCGACGTGCTCGGTGAGGGCGGGCTCTACCCCCAAGGCGCAGCGCTCTGGCCGGTGCTGGCGCGCGAGGCGGTGGCGGACGGCATCCTCGATGCCGCCATCCTGATCGTCTACGAGGGCCGCCTGCGCCCCGAGGAAAAACGCTTTAGCGGTTGGACCGAGGCCCAGATGGCCCGCATCCAGCGCGCACTCAAGGCGCTCGATGCCGAGGCGGCCTCCTGGGAGGGCTTCGACGCTAGCCATGTCGCCGTTGCCTGTACGCTCGGCTATCTCGATTTCCGCTTTGCTGAGGCCGGTTGGCGGGGCAGCTATCCAGCACTCTCGGCCTGGTTCGACGGTGTGGCCACCCGCCCCGAGATGATCGCAACCGCACCGCGCGCCTGAGCGAGCGTCGGTCGTGGCCGGCTTTCCCGCCGCCGAGATCGCCACGGCGCTGGCGGTGTTTGCCGGCAATATCCTGAGCCCCGGCCCCAATGTGTTCAACACCATCGCCATCGCGCTCGGCTCGGGACGGCGCGCGGCCTTGGCGGTGGTGCCCGCTGTCGCCCTCGGTGTGGCAGGCTGGGCGGGGGCGACCATCCTCGGCGCGGCGCTGCTATTTCGGCGCTTTCCAGTGCTGGAGACCGCGCTGACGCTCCTCGGCGGCACGCTGTTGCTCTGGTTTGCCTGGCGCTATCTGCGACAAGCGCGCCATTGGCAGACGGGCGCCGCCGAGGCT
>JBCDHK010000217.1:0-6518 GCA_038750185.1 Pseudomonadota bacterium | reverse complement strand
TGGCGCGCATCGACGGCGAGGACATCGGCTTCTCCGGCAAGCGCAGGGGCGGCGAGGAGGGCGAGCAGAGCGAGGCGCATCGGTTGTTCCTTAGTATCGAGTGAAGAACGCCGTGTGGTGTTAAGCCAATCTTTACCACAACCAGCGCTCCATGGTGTCACAACGGCGAGGGGCAAACCATGGTCAGCCGCGTACACACGGTCGCGTTCTGGGGCGTCGAGGCCCGCCCAGTGACAGTCGAATGCGCCGTCACGCCCGGTCTGCCCGGCTTCCATCTGGTCGGCCTGCCCGATAAGGCGGTCAGCGAAGCCAAGGAGCGCGTGCGTGCTGCCCTGGCGGCCATTGCCCTGGCGCTCCCGCCCCAGCGCGTGACGATCAATCTCTCGCCCGCCGATTTGCCCAAGAGCGGCGCGCACTTCGATCTGGCCATCGCGCTGGCGCTGATGACGGCGCTGGGGCTTGTCCCCTCTGAAGACAGCGCGCGCTATGTGGCGTTGGGCGAGTTGTCGCTCGATGGGCTGCTCCGCCCGGTCCAGGGCGCTCTGCCGGCGGCGCTCACCGCGGCTGCCGCCGCGCGCGGGCTGATCTGCCCCGAGGCCAACGGTGCCGAGGCTGCTTGGGTCGGGGCTTGCGAGGTGCTGGCGGCAGGGGGCTTGGTGGCGCTCATCAATCACTTTGCCGGGCGCTGTCCGTTGGTACCACCTGAGCCCGGAGCGGTCGAAGCGCGGCGCTCGGACGCCGATCTGATCGACGTCAAGGGCCAGGAGGGCGCACGGCGTGCCTTGGAGATCGCGGCCGCTGGCGGCCACCACCTCCTGATGCTCGGCGAGCCCGGGTCGGGCAAATCGATGCTCGCGCGCCGCCTCACCTCGATCCTGCCGCCCCTCACCCCCACCGAGGCGCTGGAGGTCTCGACGGTCCACTCCCTGGCCTCCGATGCGGGCGCGGCCACCATCCACCGCGAGCGCCCCTACCGCGACCCCCACCACACCGCCTCGCGTTTTGCCATGACCGGGGGTGGGGCGCGGGCACGTCCGGGCCAGGTCAGCCTCGCCCACCGCGGTGTTTTGTTCCTCGACGAGTTGCCCGAGTTCGACCGCGGCGTGATCGAAGCGCTGCGCGAGCCCATGGAGACCGGCGAGATCCTCATCACCCGCGCCAGCGCCGAGGCGCGCTATCCGGCGCGTTTTCAGCTCGTCGCGGCCATGAACCCCTGCCGCTGTGGCTATCTGGGCGATGCCGAGCGCGCCTGTTCCAAAGCGCCGCGCTGTGGGGCGGACTACCGGGCGCGCCTCTCGGGGCCTCTGCTCGATCGCTTCGACATCCGCATCGAGGTGCCCCCTGTCACGCCCGCTGTCCTAGGGCTTGCCTGCCATGGCCAATCCTCGGCCAGGGTGGGCGCGCGCGTAGAGGCCGCCCGCGCCGTACAGGACGCGCGCAGCGCCACCACCAACGCCGAATTGGAGGGCACGGCGCTGCAGCGCGTTGCCACACCGGACGCCGAGGGCCAGGCGCTGCTCACCAAGGCGGCGGAAAAGCTGCGCTATTCGGCGCGCGGCTATCACCGGGTGTTGCGTCTGGCGCGCACCATCGCCGATCTCGACGCCAGCACCGGCGTCTCCAGCCCCCACATCGCCGAGGCGATCGGGTTGCGCCGTGCGCTGGGGTGAGGGCGCTCGGGCGCGCTCTGCGGGCTTGAACGGCGCTGCCGGACGTGTCAGTCCAGGTTTGCCATCGTTCAAGGGGCCGAGCTGTCATGTCCAATCTGCCGATCCCCACCCCCGTGCGCCGGCTCAAGCATGCCGCGTTTTCGCTGCTGCCGGGCCGGATCGGCTTGCGCAACCGCGCGTGTTTGCGCCGTCTGCGCCCGAGCGTCAGCCCCAACGCCTTTCGCCAAGCCTTGGAACGTGTCACGCCAGAGAGCGTCTGCCTCGACTGTGGCGCCAATCTGGGGCTCTACACCCGCCCCCTGGCCGAGCGCGCGGCCAAGGTCTACGCCTTCGAGCCCGATCCTTGGACCGCGGCGCGGCTGCGCGAGAACACTGCCGATCTCGGCAATGTCGAAGTGATCGAGGCGGCGGTGGGCGCCAGTGAGGCCACGATCGCGCTCTACCGCGCCCATGGCTTTGAGGCCGATCCCGAGGGCGGCTCAGTCAGCACCACCGCCTTTGCCGAGGCCGCGACCACCGATCTCACGACGCGCATCGAGGTGCCCCAGATCGATCTGATCGGCTTTATCGCCGGCCTGGAGGCGCAGGTGTCGATCCTCAAGCTCGATGTCGAGGGCGCTGAGGTCGAGATCCTGGAGCGCCTGCTCGATCACGCGGCGTTGGCCAAGCTCGATCACGTCTTTGTCGAGACCCACGAGTTGCACATCCCCCCGCTTCTGGAGCGCACCGAGGCGCTGCGCCAGCGCACCGCCGGGCTCGACCGCCCGCACATCGATCTGGACTGGCGCTGAAGCGGAGGTGAGGGTCGCGCCAACAGGGGCGCTGCCTTAGCGTTGGGCGTGAACCAACATTTGCGCTCAAGGCTGTAGGTTGGTGGGCAAAGAGCCGCGCTGTCGGCATTCGTCGGCTTGCATGCCTTGGTTAAGTGGTGTTACTTTGTATCACGACGGTGCCTTGCAAGAGGCAAAAGAGGGAATGCGGTGCGGTCCGCCAGGGCCAAGTCCGCAGCTGTACCCGCAACTGTAGGCGGTAGCGTTCGCCGCAGCGCGCCACTGGGCTAAACGGCCTGGGAAGGCGCGGCGAGCGCGATGATCCGCAAGTCAGGAGACCTGCCGTCGCTGTGTGGCCTTGGATACCGGGCGGGATCACCCGGAGGAGGATGCTATGGCGGAGGATGTCCGCAACCTGCCCCGGGCGGCGCCTGCCCCCGTGCCCGATACTGCGGGCAATACTGAGCCAAACCATACCAAACCAAACGCCGTGCTCTCGATCTGTCTGCGCTGTCGCGACGGGCGCGAGAACGACTATGACGGCGTGCGCGGCGGTGCGCGCTTGGCCGAGGCGGTGCTACAGGCCGGTGCTGCGTCCTCTGGGCTTGCCGTGCGTGGCGTCCATTGCCTCAGCCAGTGTAAGCGCGCCGCGGTGATCGCGGTCTCGGGTGACAACCGCTTCACCTACTTCTTCGGCGATCTCGATCCAGCGCGCGACGCCAGCGCCGTGATCGCTCTGGCCAAGCTCTATGCCGACAGCCCAGACGGCTTCCTAGAGCGTAACGCCCGCCCCAAACCCATGCAGGCCGGCGTGCTCGGCCGCCTCCCACCCCTCGGCTGGCGCGGTGGCGCCGTCGAGACCGTCGATCTCACCCCACATCTCGCCTTGGAGAACCCTCGATGACCCTGCGCCTCTTCCTGTCGGCAGCCCTGGCTGTGGGCCTTGCCGCGGCTCCCGCAGCCGCCGACGATGCTACCGTGCGCATCGCCGTGCCCTTTGGCTTCAACGACCCCAACCCCGACCCGGCCATCGGCTGGAACGGCTGGCGCACCAGCGATACCGGCGTCACCGAGACGCTGTTCTGGCTCGATGGCGAGGGGGTGCTCTCGCCGCGTCTGGCCTCCAGCGCCACCTCGCTCTCGCCGACCGAGTGGGAGATCCGCCTGCGAGACGGCATCACTTTTCACGATGGCGCGGCCCTGGACGCCGAGGCCGTGCGCTTTTCGCTGATGCGCGTCGTCTCGCCCGAGAGTGCCGTCTACAACGAGCGCATCGCCTCGCTGATCGGCATTGCAAACGTTACCGTGGTCGATCCCATGACCGTGCGCATCGAGACCGAGGTGCCCAACGCCGCCTTCCTGAACGATCTCGTCGATCCTGGCCTCTCGATCCTCTCGCCCGCCAGTAACGACACGCGCTTTTACGGCACCGGCCCCTTCATGTTGGCCGAGGTTGTCCCCGGCGAGAAGATCGCCACCGTGCGCTTTGACGACTACTGGGGCGGTGCTGCGGCGGCACCCGGCATCGAACTCCTCACCCTGACCGACCCCGCCACGGTGATGCTGGCGCTTGAGGCCGGCGACATCGACATCGCCGCCAACTTCCCCGACAGCGATCTGCCGCGCGTGCTCGCGCGCGAGGATCTGGAGGTGGAGGCGGTTGCCGATGGCCGTCTGATGTTCTTCCGCATGCAGACCGAGACCGGCTCCCTGGCCGATCTGCGCGTGCGCCAGGCCCTCGATCACCTGCTGCCGCGTGATCAGATCGTCGACGCCGTGCTGCACGGGCAGGGTGGTACGGCGGGTGTTGGCATGTTCCCCGCCGACAAGCCCTGGACCAATCCCGCCCTCTCAGTGACCGCCTACGACAAGGACCGCGCCCTCGCTCTTCTGGCTGAGGCCGGCATCACCGATACCGACGGCGACGGCCGGCTTGAGCTGGACGGCGAGCCCTTCCGCGTTGTCATGCGCAGCTATGAGGGCCGCCCCTCCATGCGCCCTGCCGCCGAGCTTTATCAGGCCCACATGGAAGCCGCCGGCATTGCCACCGAGCTGCGCATCCTGCGTGACTGGACCGTGGCGGTCGACGATTTTCGCGAGGGCCGCGCGGACATGCTGATGTTCTCCAATAACGCCACGCCCACTGGCAATCCGGCCTATTTTGCCAATGTGGCGCTGCGCACCGGCGCGGTTGAGAACTACGGCAACTGGTCCAACGCCGAGTTCGATGGTCTGCTGCGCGAGGCGATCGAAACCTTCGATCCAGAGGAGCGCACCCGCATCCTCAACCGCATGCAGACTATTGTCGCCGAGGAACTGCCCATCGTGACTGCCTTCTTCAAGAACCGCGTCGTGGTCGCGCGCGACAACGTACGTGATTTCGAGATGAACCCGGCTGGCATCTACCTTGTCGACAACCGCCTGCGTGTCGAACGCTGAGGCGGTCTCCGGGGGCGCGGTCTTGCGCGTCGAGGGCCTGACGGTCCTGGCGCGCGGGGGCGCACGCCCTGTGCTTGAGGGCGTCTCGCTTGCCGTCGCGGCGGGGGAGACGCTTGGGGTGGTGGGCGAATCCGGCTCGGGCAAGACCACGCTGGCGCGCTGTATCCTGCGCCAGGAGGCACCGCTGGCCATCCATGCCGGTGCAATCCATCTGCTCGGCCAAGACCTGACAGGACTGTCCCAACGCGCCATGCGGTCCTTGCGCGGACGGCATTTGGCGCTGGTCGAGCAAGACCCCATTGGCGCCTTCGACCCGCTGTTCACCGTGGGCGATCAGATCGCGGAGTTCGTCGCCACCCACCGAACCGCCGTGGCCGCGGCGGCGGGCGTGGCCCCGTCCGAGGCCCTGGCGGCAACCTTTGCCCGCATCGAAGCCTTTGGCGTGCCCGAGGCGGCAGAGGCGGCGCGGGCTTGGCCCCACCAATGGAGCCGCGGCATGCTCCAGCGCGTCCTGTTCGCCCTTGCCACGGCGAGCGCGCCGGCCCTGCTCATCCTCGACGAGCCGACAGCGGCGCTCGATGCCCCGGTGGCCGACCGCTTGGTAGCCGATGTGCGCCGCCTCGCCCAGGCCGAGGGCGTGGCCACCATCCTGATCACCCACGACCTCGGCCTTGCTGCCACGGCCTGCGACCGCATTCTGGTGTTGCGCCATGGCGAGATGGTCGAGACTGGCCCGACCGCCGCCCTCCTCGGCGGCGCGCGCACCGATTACGCGCGGGCGCTGGTCGCGAGTGCGGCCTGGTGAGCGCGTTGCTCAGCCTGGACAGGCTCTCGGTGAGCGTGCGTGCTGGCGATGGACGTGGCGATGGACGGCGGCGCACGATCTTACACGAGGCCTCGCTCGATATTACCTCGGGCGAGGTGGTCGCCGTCATCGGCCCCTCCGGCGGGGGCAAATCGACCTTGCTCAAGGCCGTGCTCGGCCTCAATCGCTTTACCGGCGGCAGCATGGCCTTTGAGGGCGCGCCCATCCGCCGCCCGCTCGATAGCGCCCACCGCCGCCTGCGCGCCAGTGCCGAGGCGGTATTCCAAAACCCACTCGGCGCGCTCAACCCCCACGCCAGCCTGCGCGCGGCCATCGAAGAGCCCCTGCAAGCCCGCGCCACCCCCAAGGCCGAGCGTGCCAAACGCGCCCAGACGGTTGCCGCGCGGATGGGCCTCGATGCGCAAATCCTGGAGCGCCGCCCGGGTACGGTGTCGCTCGGTCAGGCACAACGCGCCTGTATCGCGCGCGCCTTAGCGCCGCGCCCTTCGCTCTTGGTGCTCGATGAGCCACTCAGCGCCCTCGATGCCCTCGTCGCTGCCGAAGTTGCAGCGCTTTTGAGCGAGGTCATCGCCGAGACGCGCCCGACGGTCCTCTTCGTCAGCCACGACATGCGCCTTGTGCGCCGTCTGGCCAGCCGCGTCGTGGTGATCGAGGCTGGGCGGATCGTCGAGGACGCCCCCGCCGCGCGCCTGCTCTCAAGCCCGCAAAGCCAGGCCGCGCGCCTGCTCGTCGAGAGCGACGGCCGCCGCCGCGCGGCCTTTGCGGCTGCCCGCACCAGCGGCGCAAGGGAGGCCCACGCATGATCGCCCCGGC
>JBCDHK010000216.1:0-6545 GCA_038750185.1 Pseudomonadota bacterium | reverse complement strand
CGAACTCGACGGCGACGAGATGACCCGGATCATCTGGGATTTCATCAAGCAAAAGCTGATCCTGCCCTATCTCGACATCGACCTGAAGTACTACGACCTTGGCATCGAGGCGCGCGACAAGACCGACGATCAGATTACCGTCGATGCGGCCAACGCCATCAAGGAGGTGGGCGTCGGCGTCAAATGCGCCACGATCACCCCCGATGAGGCGCGCGTCGAGGAGTTTGGGCTAAAGCGCATGTATCGCTCGCCCAACGGTACCATCCGAAACATCCTGGGCGGGGTGATCTTTCGCCAGCCGATCATCTGCCAGAACGTGCCCCGCCTCGTGCCCGGCTGGACCAAGCCCATCGTGATCGGGCGCCATGCCTTTGGCGATCAGTACCGCGCCACCGACTTCAAGTTTCCGGGCAAGGGCAAGCTGACCATCAAATTCGTCGGCGAAGACGGCGCCGAGATCGAGCATGAAGTGTTCGATGCGCCGGGCTCGGGCGTCACCATGGCGATGTACAACCTCGACGCCTCCATCGTCGATTTCGCCCGCGCCTCGATGAACTATGGCCTGTCCATGGGCTATCCGGTGTATCTCTCGACCAAGAACACCATCATGAAAGCCTATGACGGGCGCTTCAAGGACATCTTCCAGGAGATCTACGAGACCGAGTTCAAGGCCGAGTTCGAGAAACAGGGCCTTACCTACGAGCACCGCCTGATCGACGACATGGTCGCCTGCGCCATGAAGTGGAACGGGGGCTATGTCTGGGCCTGCAAGAACTACGACGGGGATGTGCAGTCCGATACGGTGGCGCAGGGCTTCGGCTCGCTGGGCATGATGCAATCGGTGCTGATGACGCCGGACGGCCAGGTGGTCGAGAGCGAGGCCGCCCACGGCACCGTCACCCGCCACTACCGCCAGCACCAGAAGGGCGAGCAGACCTCGACCAACTCGATCGCCTCGATCTACGCCTGGACGGGCGGCCTCAAGCACCGCGCCAAGCTCGACGACAACGCAGCCCTCATGACCTTTGCCACCACGCTGGAGAAGGTGGTGGTCGAGACCGTGGAGGCGGGCTCCATGACCAAGGATCTCGCGCTTTTGGTCGGGCCGGATCAGGGCTGGCTCACCACCATGGGCTTTTTGGAAAAGGTCGACGAAAACCTGAACGCTGCGCTGGCTGGCTGACAGCGCGTTGGCGTGACGACCCACCGTCCCGCCCCTTGCAGACGCAGCGTCGGGGGGCGGGCGCGCCATCTTGCTCGGCGCGGTGGCAAAGGACTGCCTGCTTGAGATCGTATGGCGGTCTTGCTACACCGCTTGGCGCTGGACTGTGGCCACACTGTCGGGGTGTGTTTTCTGACCGGGTGGCTCTTGGGGGGCGCCCGCTTAGGCTAGACCCTGCACCCTCACACAGTCCCTCGTCCAAGACCGAGAGTACCCATGCGCACGCTCTATCTCCACATCGGCATGCACAAGACCGGCAGCACATCGATCCAAGAGAGCCTGTGCCACTGCAACACCGAGACAGCCCTCTACATCCCCTTTGGGCCAATCAACCACTCGGTCGGCGCCATGACCGTGTTCGGCGAACACCCCGAGCGCTATCACATCCACCGCCGCCAGGGCCTAAGCCGCGAGAGCGTGATGGCCTTGCGCAAGGAAATGATCGAACAGCTGCTCGTTGGTCTGGCAGCACCCCAAAACACGCTGATACTGAGCGGCGAGGACTTCAGCTTGCTGTCCTTCGATGCCGTCTCCCAGCTACACAAAATCCTCACTCTGGCGATCGAGCGCATCCAGATCATCGCCTATGTCCGCACCCCGGTGGGCTATGCCAGCAGCAGCTTCCAGCAGCTCGTAGGCGGAGGCCTGAACCACTGGGCAGGCCATGCGCCGTGCTATCGGGACCGTTTTGAGAAATATATTCAGATATTCGGACGCGCGGCGGTGGAGATCGTGCCCTATCGCCGCGAGACGTTGATCGGCGGCGATGTCGTGGATGATTTTCTACATCGCATCGGCCAGCCCGATCTGAAGCTGCCGCGCCCGAGATCCAACTCCTCGCAGTCGCTTGAGATCGTGGCGGCGCAGTACTGGATCAACAAGCACGCCAAAGCGGTGCTGCCACCCGCCCAAACCGGCGCGCTGCGCCAGGCCGTCGGTGCTGCGATCAAGACACTGGGGCAATCGACACGGCTACGCTTTGCCGAAGCCGCCGTCGTCGATGAGGCCGTCGCACAGGACGTGGCGTGGCTGGAGAGCGTGACCGATTTTACACTGCGCGATGACCCCATCGACGCGACAGAGCATGAGGTGGCAAGCGAGGCAGCGCTGCTCGCCTACGGCGCCGACCAACTGAGGGCGCTGTCTCTATCGCCGGCCCAGCACCAGCAACTGGCGCAATTGGGGCTTTAGGTCTTTGGTCCGGTCATGTGGTTGGGCGTGCCCCTGGATTGGGTGGTTGAGTACCCTCAGGACGTGGGGCAAGGGGTGAGCACGCACGCCAGCACTCAAGAAACAGGCGTTGGCGCGATTATTGGCTCCTGGGACGGCGCAAAGCGTCGTAGCGAAGTGCGGTGGGGCTCGCCTTACCGCCAGTTCAAACACCGAGTGCTTGCACGGTCGATATGTCTGAATGTGGTGAGACGGCATGGTCGGTGAGCACAGTGCAATTATACGCAAGTCTCAGGGCGCGCGGTTGCCGAGCTGCCCGCTTCGACTGACCGCGCAGTCGCATCCTGGCTGAAGGTTGGCCTGAGTGATGACAAGAAATCTCCAGAAAGCCATTCATGCACCCGCGTGATCGGCGAAGAGTGTCAAGCTAAATCATTGATTTAATGGTGGGTGTACTAGGGCTCGAACCTAGGACCCGCTGATTAAGAGTCTGGAAAACAGGCTTTCTTGCTGTTTCTTATAAAATCACCCAGTCGCATAGAATATTGAAAAGGCTGATATTTCCTGTAAGCCTCATTTCATCCCGTTGCACCGGATTGCGCATTGCGTGCTCGCCCGGTGCTCGCCCGCTCCGACCCGCAGACTGCCGCGCACGCCCAGAGGAAGCCCCATGCCCGACCGCATCAAGATCGCCAAGCGCACCGTCGATGCCCTGGAGCCCCGCGCCAGCCGCTACGTCGCTTGGGATACCGTGTTGCCCGGCTTCGGCGTCAAAGTGCTGCCCTCGGGGCGCAAGTCGTTCGTGTTCAAGTATCGCGTTGGCGGCGGGCGCGGCGGCCTGACCCGCGAGCCGGTGATTGGCAGCCACGGCGAGATCGCTCCCGACCAAGCCCGGCGCATCGCCAAGGGTTGGGCGGCCGAGGTCGCCCTCGGGCGCGATCCGGGCGGCGCCCGCCAAGAAGCCCGCGTCGCCCTCACCCTGGACGATCTGCTGGAGCGCTACCTGCGCGAACACGCCCGCCCGCACAAGAAAGCCTCCAGCACTGCCGAGGACGAGGCGCTGATCCGCAACTACCTCAGCCCCGCCTTCGGCACCCGCAAAGCCGAAGCCCTGACCCGCGCCGAGATCGCGCGCTGGCACGCAGGGCTCGCCCGCACTCCCTACCGCGCCAACCGCGCGCTCGCCCTCCTCTCCAAGGCGATGAACCTGGCCGAGGTCTGGGGTCTGCGCCCCGACGGCTCCAACCCCTGCCGCCAGATCCGCAAGTTTCGCGAGGAGAAACGCGAGCGTTTTCTCTCGCCCGAGGAGACGGCGCGCCTCGGCGAAGCCCTCACCGCCGCCGAGAGCGGCAGGCTCCGCACCGCCAGCGGCCTCGCACTCTCGCCCTTTGCGGTGGCCGCGATCCGGCTCTTGCTCTTCACCGGCGCACGACGCTCGGAGATCCTGGGGCTGCAATGGGCGTGGGTCGACCTCGACGGCGGCTTCGCCGATCTGCCCGACTCGAAGACCGGGCGCAAACGGCTCTTCCTGCCGCCCCCGGCCGTGGCGGTGCTCTCCAGCCTGCCGCGCCTCGACGACAACCCCTTCGTGATCGCCGGCGCCAAGCCTGGCGCGGCCCTCGTCAACATCCGCGACCCCTGGCATGTGGTGCGCGCGGCGGCCGGGCTCGACGACCTGCGCCTCCATGACCTGCGCCACAGCTTTGCCAGCGTCGCGGTCGCCAATGGGATGTCGTTGCCGCTGATCGGCGGGCTGCTTGGCCATCGGAGCGTGGCGACGACGGCGCGCTATGCCCATTTGGCCGACGACCCCCAACGCCTCGCCGCTGCGGCGGTGGGCGGCCGGATCGAGGCGGCGCTGGCCGGTGGGCGCGGGGGTGCGAGCGTGGTAGGCTCGCCCGAGGAGGAGCGCCCATGAACCGCCCCAACCCCGAGATCCGCCCCGGTGCGACTTATGCCGACATACTCGCCGCGCCCCCCAACAAGGTAGCCGAACTAGTGGCCGGGCGGCTCCACCTGCAACCGCGCCCGGCGCCGCGCCATGCGCGGGCGTCTTCGGCGTTGGGGTCCAAGATCGGCGGGCCGTTCGACTATGACGACGCCCGCCCCGGCGGCTGGTGGATCCTGGACGAGCCCGAACTGCATCTCGGGCGGGACGTGCTCGTGCCCGATCTGGCGGGCTGGCGGCGCGATCGGATGGCGCGCCTGCCCGAGGCCGCCGCCTTCGACCTTGCGCCCGACTGGGTGTGCGAGGTGCTCTCGCCCACGACACGGCGCTTCGATCTGACGGAGAAGCGCGCGCTCTATGGGCGGGCCGGGGTCGGCCATCTCTGGCTGATCGACCCGGAGGCGCGCACGCTGGAGGCGTTCGAGAACGCCGACGGCACCTGGGTGCTGCGCGCCGCCCTCAGCGAGGACGACGCGGTGCAGGTGGCACCGTTCGAGGCGGTCTCCTTCGCCCTCTCGGCGCTCTGGGCGGGGTGAGGCGTTGCAAAGCGCCCCTGAAATAGCGCCCGAAAAAATTTTCGCGCTTCGCGCGAACCAGACGCCCTGGGCAGGCCACACGCTCCCCCTTCAAGGTCTTTGTAAGAGGTAAAGGGGTAAAGCTGTAAGTAGTAAGCTTCCCGACTGGTCAGTCGGGAAGCGTCCGGGCCAGGCGAAAACCGACGTTGTAGTTGCGGACGTCGGGCCAGTACCTGACGCGGTTCGCCGAACGCAGCCAGCCCGGGGAGTAGTTCCACGAGCCGCCGCGCAGAACGGCTAAACTGGTGTCACCCGTCTGCCACACTGAGCCATCACAAGGCGCGCCCTCGTAGCTCGCGTTCCAAGCATCAGCACACCACTCCCAAACATTGCCGTGCAGGTGACGCAGCCCCCAAGCATTCTCCGCCAATGGCATCTCATCTACAGGCACCGTCCGCTCGCGGTACTCGCCCTCCACACCAGGGCCATAGGTGAAGTTGCCATTGTAGTTCGCTTGATCCGTCGAAATCGTCTCTCCAAAGAAAAACGGCGTCTCAGTCCCAGCACGACACGCATACTCCCACTCCGCCTCTGACGGCAGACGATACTCAACACCAGTCTCTGCCGATAGCCACGCGCAGTAGCCCGCGGCATCCTCACAACTCACCTTGATCACCGGACGGCGGCCACGGCCCCAGCCTGCATCGTCAGGCTTCTCAGTCCCCGCCGCCTTGCAGTACGCCTCGTACTCCGCAAACGTCACCACATTCCGGCCCAGCGCAAACGAGCGCGCAAAACGAACCTCTCGCCGAGGGCCCTCATCGTCGCCCCGCCCTTCTTCACCTTCGGCAATCAATTTCTTGCCTCCAAGGCCGAACAATCCTGTGTTCTCATACTGAGGCGCAGCACTGCCCATCACGAAGCGTCCCGCTGGGATCACCACCATCTCGGGGCCTTGGCCGCCGCTCCGTAACGGATCGCGAAAGCGACTGAGCGGTTCCCAACGTGGTTTGAGTGGGGCTGCTGCTGGTTTGGGGGTGGGCTCGGGCGCCGGTGTGCGCCGTGCGGGTTGGCCGAGGTCCTCCAGGAAGGCCGCACCATCCTGGGGACGGCGCTCAGCACGACCTAGGCATTTGCGGAGCAGCGCCACCAGATCTTCCGGTGCGCCGATCTCGGCCAAGTCCTCTGGCCAGTCGTAGGGCAGGCGGCGGTGCAGATCGCCCAGCAGCAACTGCACCCCGATCACGCCGAGGGCATAGACATCGTCCACCGGCGCAGGCGGTGCAAACAGGCGGCGCTCGTCCTGATAGACCGGCGTGCCGGAGCCGCCCAGCGTCGAATGCCCGGTGAGCGTCTGCGCCGTGCCTTCAGGGCCGACCAGCGCGCCGATGCCAAAGTCGGCCAGCTTGAGCGTGCCCTCCTCGCTCACCAGCACATTGGCGGGCTTCAGATCACGGTGGACGATGCCGAGCCCATGCGCAAAAGCCAGCCCCGCTCCGATCTGGGCCAGCGCTTCGCGGACTTGATCCGCCGGCACCGGACCCTGGTAGAGAGGTGGTCCTGGTTTTTCGACCGGTTTGCCGCCGGATTAAGCTATGGCCTTGGTTTCCTGTTAGGCGGCGGCTTTCAGGTTGGGGGTCTGGGTGTCATGGGCTTCGTCTGGGGTCATCAGGCCGTGGGATGAGTGCGG
>JBCDHK010000215.1:0-6665 GCA_038750185.1 Pseudomonadota bacterium | reverse complement strand
GTGCGGCTGACGTAGAGGACGGCCAGATAGGCGAGAACGGCCCAAAACAGCGTCAGGTAGTAGAACGGGCGGGGTTTGCGCCAGTCGATGCCGAAAAGCTCGGGCGGCAGCACGCCGTTGAAGCCCGAAAAGCCGTTGAAGACGACGTAGTTCTGGCGGGTGAAGTAGAAGAATGCCGAGGCGATCGCCAGCGTGATCATGATGGTGTAGATGCCCTCGGTGCGCACCGCCAGGAGACCTGCGAGCGTCCCGAAAGCGGCCGCGATCACGATGGCCAGAGGCACCGCCACCCACCACGGCCAGCCGAGCGAGATGGTCTCGATGGCCGAGGTGCCGAGGATCGCGGTCATATAGCCCGCCATGCCGGCCACCGTCATCTGCACCAGCGAGACCATGCCGCCATAGCCCGCCAGAAACATCAGGCTGAGCGCGATCATGCCGAGGATGAAGCTCCAGCCGAAGACCTGGTAGAGGATGAAATCCCCGGCCACAGTGGGCATGAGCAACAGGATCGCGCCCACGATCCAATAGGCGGTGGGGATGCGCTCGATCCACATCGCGCGGGGCTCAAGGCCAAGACGGGGAGGGTCAACCGCGGCCATCTCAGCTGCGTCCCAGAATGCCCTGGGGGCGGAAGGCCAGCACCACGACGAGGATCAGAAAGGTCAGCACCACGGCATAGGTCGGCATGTAGACCGAGCCGAATTGCTCGGCGAGGCCGATGAGGAGGGCGCCGAGTGCGGCCCCCGGAATGCTGCCCATGCCCCCCACGATCACCACCACCAGCGAAGCGAGGAGAAAACGCACGTCCTCACCCGGCGCCAGCGATTGGAAGGTGCCGCCCACCACCCCCGCCATCCCGGCAAGCCCTGCGCCGAAGGCGAAGACGCCGACGAAGACCAGTTGGATACGCACGCCGGTGGCCGAGAGCATCTCGCGGTCGTCCACGCCCGCGCGGATCAGCATGCCAATGCGCGTGCGGTTGAGCAACAGCCACATGGCGATGCCGATGACGATGGCTGCGCCCAGGATCACGAGGCGCACCATCGGATACTTGAGAAAGATCGGCTCGCCCGTGCGCCGGCTGATGCCTGTGGTGAGGAAGGTCTCGACCGGGCCCGAGAGCCAATCGGGCGTCAGGATCTGGAAGAAATCACCCCCCCAGATCCAGAGCATCAGATCGGCGAGCACGATGGAGATGCCGATGGTGACCAGCGTCTGGCGCAGATCCTGGCCCTCCATGCGGCGAAAGACGACCACCTGGAGCGCCACCCCGAGCGCACCCACCACGATAAAGGCCGCTGGAAAGGCGAGCAGCCAGTAGCCCGTCGCCTCGGCCATCTCATAGCCGATATAGCCGCCAAAGAGATAGAGCGAGCCATGGGCCAGATTGACGTTGCGCATCAGCCCGAAGATCAGCGTAAAGCCGGAGGCCACGAGAAAATACAGCGCGCCCAGCGTGATGCCGTTGAAGAGGGCATTGAGAAAGATCTTCTTGCGCCCGATGGCATCGACCAGCCACGCCGGCCAGATGGCGAAGATCATCCACACCAGCACCGCGACCGCGATCAGGATCGCGAGCGACCAAAACGGGCTGCGTTCGATGAAACGCCTCACCGCAGACGGCGCCGCCGCCGCCATATCCTGTGTTGCGCGCGCTCGCGCATGGCTCCTCCCTGACCGGCGCGGGTGCGTGCCCGTGCCGTTATTGGCGAGAGCTTAGGGCGGCCCTCGGCGCCAGTGCATACCCTCCAGTCTCAAAGTGTGCCCGAGCATCGCCAAAAGGCGGCCACGTACCCTCAGGACGGCGCCGTGGCGGCGACGCGGCGATAATCGCTCGGCGGAATGCCGACGTTGCAGGTGAAAAACCGCGTGAAACTGGCTTGCGAGGCAAAGCCCAGTTCCTCGGCGATGGCGGTGACCGATTTGGCCGTGGAGCGCAGATCGTCGATAGCGGCCTCGGAGCGCAGCGTGTTGAGGTAGAGATTGGGGGTGAGGCCGGTGTGTTTTTTGAACAGCTTAAAGAAGTGTGGGCGCGAGAGCCCGGCCTGGCGCGCCACGCCGCCCATGTCCGAGCCCGCGCCCAGATCGCCCTCCAGGATCGAGATCGCCTTGCGAACGCGAAAATCGCGCACGTGGGGCTTGGCGGTCAGGGCTGCCGAGGCGGGGGCGCCGCGCCAGGATTGCTCGTAGCAGGCGCGGGTCAGATCGAAGAGCTGGTCGTCAAAGCCCGTTGGCGCCTCTGAGCCGAGCAACAGCCCGGCCAAGCGCAGTACGCGCGCGCGCAGGCGCGGTGTGGTCTCGATCTCGGGGCGACCGAAGTTGAGCGCACAGGTAGACGACCGGGCAGGGGTGCGGGCAGTGTCGAGAAACCACAGCGGTTTGAGATAAAGCACCAAGTAGAGCCCCGCCACCTCGGCGGGTTGCGCCCCCGGGTGCACAGAGCCGGGTAGCGCAGAACGGGGCAACCCGGAGCCGGGCACTTGGAAGCTGGGCACCTGGAAGTCGTGCGGCTCCCAGGGGTTGATGGCAGCACCGCGGTGGCGGTCGGCCAGCAGGCTGTGTCCGGAGACGCTGACCCGCGCCGGTGTGCCCTCGACCAAAAAGATAAGATGGCCCTCGCGATGGGCATGCAAGGCGAAGGGGCGGTCGAGGCGATAGAGCGCGGCACGCCCAAAGGCGCCGTGCAAAACGGCAAGTGCGTGGCTCATCCTCCCCTCCGCCGGTCTGCGGCTGTTGTATTTTCTGTACGGCGTTTATGTCAGGCCAAGTATACGGCGCTGTCAACACTCCAGCGCCTCGCGCCGCGCGGACCACCCCCGTGGCGCTTGAAGCGGAGTGGCGCCTGGCGCGTTCCCGGTGGTTGCTGGAAATCTTATCGATGCCCCAATTAAACCGCAATGATAGTGTTCGTCTGGAGAGGCTCGCTTATTAGTTGAATTCTGCGTGTGCCTCTGTATCTGACCGCGTACCAACGTTACCCACCCTGTCTGCGGTGCCTGCACGGCACCACAAGAGGCCAGCGATGTGCTGCTTACCGATGTCGTTCAGCAGAGGCGTTCCGGGCTTTTTCGAGCCAGGGCAGGGGTGCCCGCAGCACCTGCCCTTCGAGAAGATCCGTGCCAGTGCAACGAGATGGCGCCCACGCAAAGACGCGGCGCCATCGACATCGCGCACGGGGCTGGCGCTCTGCCAGAGGCTCGACGAGGTGTCAGCACACCCGGCACCCAAACAACAATCGACACGAGGAGACAGACGATGACCGACGCTCCTGCCCGCCGTGACCGGCGGCGCTTTTTGCAACGTGGCGCCCTGGGCGGCGCTGCTGCTCTGGCCGCGCCGGCCCTGGCCACCGCCCAAGGCCGCACCACCACCTGGCGCGTCGAGACCGCCTGGCCCGGAGGCGCCGGTCTGGCCATCTTCAACGAATGGTGTGCCAGCATTGCCGAAAAGACCGAGGGCCAACTCGCTTTTGAGGCCTTCGATCCCTCCAGCGGCAGCGGCGGCTCCTATGCGGCGGCGATCTCGGGCCAGCGCGAGGCGGTGCACACCTTCACCAACCAGTCCGAGCGGCTGTTTCCGGCTGGTGTGTTCTTGTCGTCCTATCCCATGGCGATGCGCGCCAATGCCGAGTGGGACGTGTTCTACTACGCGCTTGGCGGGCTGGAGTTTGCGCGCCGGAAATTCGCCGAGCAGGGCCTTTATTTCATCGGCCCGATCCACCACGGCCCCAATATCATCCATTCGAAAAAGCCGATCAACCGCGTCGACGACTTCCGCGGCCTAACCATGCGCATGCCCGGCGGCATGGTCTCGGCGCTGTTCGAGAGCCTGGGTGCCAAGACCGTCACCCTGCCCGGTTCGGAGATCTTCGGGGCGCTGCAACGCGGCGAGATCGATGCCGCCGATTACGTCGGCCCGGCGATCAACTACGATCTCGGCTTCTCGCAGGAGACCCGCTTCATCTCCATGGGACCGCCGGGCTACATGTCGGTCTACCAGCCGGTGGACATCATGGATCTCACCTGCCGCATGGATGCCTGGCAGGCGCTCAGCCCCGAGATGCAACGCTTCCTCGGCAACGAGGTGCAGTCGTTCTCCAACGCCCACTACTCGGCGATCCAGAAGGCCGATCAGGAGGCTTGGGCCAAGTTCGACGCCGATGGCACCCGCGTCATCCGCCTCTCGTCAGAGGACGTGCGCGTGATGACCAACGCGGCACTGCCGATCTGGGTCGAGTTCGCCAAGGGCGATCCTGACAGTGCGCGCATCTTCAAGATCCAGCTCGACTACATGACGAGCGGTAGCCTTGGCTATGTCGAGAAGGTGCTGGCCGACATAATCTCGGCTGATCTTTCCTAAAGCCCCAGTACTACGCCTAAAAACTCGGTGCATCATACCACTGATCGGTCTTGAGCCAGACATTTCGTCGCGTTACATGCTGCCGCATTGGTAGCAGGATCCCACAGGTGTGCATCCAGAAGATGTCGCCCAGGCGGGATAGGGAGACCACGATGACCACACCGAGCCATCCGCCGACCCATTCGACGTCGCGCCGCAATTTCTTGCGCCGCGGCGTTCTGGGCGGGAGCGCCGCCCTGGCCGCTCCCGCCTTGGCCACCGCCCAAGGCCGCACTGTCACTTGGCGTGTCGAGACTTTCATGCCCGGCGGCGCGGGGCTACAGGCCTTTCGTGCCTGGTGTGCCTCGATCATCGAGAAGACCGAAGGTGCCCTGGCCTTCGAGGCCTACGACCCCAGCAACAGCGATTCGGGGCTCGATATCTACCTGGCGGCAAGCTCGGGCCAGCGAGAGGCGGTCCACGCCTCCACCATCTACTCCCAACGCCTGTTTCCGGCCGGCGTGTTCCTCTCGTCCTATCCGATGGCCATGCGCGCCAACGCCGAGTGGGATGTGTTCTACTACGCCCTCGGCGGTTTGGAGATCACGCGCGAGCTGTTCGCGCGCCAAGGGCTGTATTTCATCGGCCCGGTCCATCACGGGCCGAACATCATTCACTCCAAGAAACCGATCTACCGCGTCGATGATTTCCGCGGCCTGCGCATGCGCATGCCGGGGGGCATGGTGGCAGACCTGTTCAAATCGCTCGGCTCCGAGGTGGTCTCGCTGCCGGGCTCGCAGATCTTTGGCGCCTTGCAGCGCGGTGAGATCGATGCCGCCGATTATGTCGGCCCCGCCGTCAACTACGACCTCGGCTTCTCCAAAGAGACCGATTTCATCTCCCTCGGGCCCCCGGGCTACATGTCGGTTTATCAGCCGGTGGACCTTACCGACATCACTGCGCGCCTCGACGCCTGGCAAGCGCTCTCGCCTCAGTTGCGCTTTTTCCTGGAAAACGAAGTCCAAGCCTTCTCCAACGCCCATCACGCCGCGATCCAGAAGGCCGATCAAGAGGCTTGGGCCAAATTCGATGCCGAGGGCACGCGCGTGATCCGGCTCTCCTCAGAAGATGTGCGCGTCATGACCAATGCGGCGCTGCCGATCTGGGTCGAGTATGCCAAGCGCGACCCGGACAGTGCGCGCCTCTTCAAGATCCAGCTCGACTACATGACCTCGGGCTCGCTCGGTTATGTGGAAAAGGTGCTGGCCGACATCATCTCGGCCGATCTGCTCTGAGCTTGCCCCCCGCCGCGTCCTTGGCGGCGGCGGGGGGTCTCCCCCGCACGGTTGTGCTTGAGAAAACCATATCGTCGCGCTACAAACTGTCGCACCGGTGAAGACCGGCTCGTGTGCGTGTGTCCCACAGGGGCGAGTACCGCCCAAACGAGACAGGGAAACCGACGATGAACGCACCCACCCCCCCGGCCTCGCGCCGCGCCTTTCTGCGTACCAGTGCCCTCGGCGCCACCGCCGCCCTGGCCGCCCCCCACATCGCCACCGGCCAAGGCGCCACCACCACCTGGCGCGTCCAGACCTCGTGGTCGGCTGGCGTCGGGCTCAACACCTTCAAAGCCTGGTGCGCCAGCATCGTCGAGAAAACCGGCGGCGAACTGGCCTTCGAGGGCTTCAGCGCCAACGATGTCGTGGGCGACTTCCAGCTTTACGACGCGGTCAAGAACGGCGTGCTTGAGGCGGTCAACCCGTTCACCATCTACGCCCAGGGCATCATCCCGGCGGCGGTGTTCCTCACCTCCTATCCCATGGGGCTGCGCAACCCGCATGAGTTCGACACCTTCTACTACGGCCTTGGCGGGCTGGAACTGGCGCGCGAGCTTTACGCCCGCCAGGGGATGTACTTTGTCGGCCCGATCCACCACGGGCCCAACATCATCCACTCCAAAGTGCCGATCCGCTCCATCGACGACTTTGCCGGGCGCAAGATGCGCGCCCCCGGCGGCATGGTGGCCGAGCTGTTCTCCGAGATCGGCGCCGAGACCACGCTGTTGCCGGGCTCCGAGATCTTCCCGGCGCTGGAGAAGGGCACCATCGATGTGGCCGATTTCGTGGGTCCTGCCGTCAACTACGCGCTCGGCTTCTCGCAGGTCACCGATTACATCTCCATGGGCCCGCCGGGGTTCATGTCGGTCTACCAGCCGGTGGACCTCATGGACCTGACCGTGGGCCAAGCCGCCTGGGATGCGCTCTCGCCCGCGATGAAGCAGTTCGTCGAGATGGAGGTCCACGCCTACTCCGATCTCCACCACG